>NZ_JBLKNX010000017.1:0-137912 GCF_051414055.1 Halosimplex halobium | reverse complement strand
GACGGCGGCGGAGCCGCGACCGCCGACGGCGGTGACGGGGTCGCCACCGACGGGGCCGGCGACGGCGCGACCGCCGCGGACGGTGGCACCGCCGGCGGGGTCCGCGCGACGGTCGCTGGCGCCGTCGACCGCGACGACGACAGCGTCATCGTCGGCCTGCCTGCCTTCCCGAACCAGGCGGCGGTGAGCGCGGTCGTCTTCTTCCTGACGCTGGCGACCCTCTCGATCCTGGCCGGCTTCCTCCCGGTCCACAACGTCGCCGAGTACGGCCCCAACGACCCCGCGAGCACGCCCGCGCTCATCATGCCCGACTGGTTCCTGATGTGGGTCTACGGCTTCCTGAAGCTGCTGCCCTCGTGGCTCGCCTTCCACGTCCCGATCCTCGGGGAGGTCAACGCCGAGTTCGTCGGCGGCATCCTCATGCCCGGGCTCGTGTTCGGGGCCGTCGCCGCCTGGCCCTTTATCGACTACTACCGCGAGCCCGAGCACTTCGCGCTGAACCCGCTCGACCGGCCGAAACAGACCGCCGTCGGCGTCTTCGGCGTCACGTTCATCATGGTCGCCTCCATCGCGGGGATGAACAACATCGCCGCTGACGTGCTCAACACCAGTACGGGCCCGGTCAACGCCGTGCTCTGGTGGGCGCTGCTGGGCTGGCCGACGGTCTGTGCCGCCATCACGTACGGCCTGCTGCGCGGCAACGACACCGACCGACCGGACGCACCCGAGCCAGCGGACGCGGGGGGAGCGTCCGACGGCGGCCCGACGACCGAGGACAGCGCCGACACGGAGGGCGAGCCATGACCGCCGTGACTGTCACCGAGCGCTCCTACCGCTGGATCGACCGACTGAGCAAGCTGCTGGGCGTCGCGCTGATCGCCGTCGGGCTCGACACCGGCGGCGACACCGTCGCGGGGATCGCCTTCGCCGCGGCCGGCGTCGCCTGCGGACTCGCGACGATCTTCGTCTCCAAACAATGACCGACGACCACTCGACCGACCACGACCGAACCGACGATCCGCCGACCGACAGCACCGACAGCGAAGCGACCGACGGCCTCGACGGCGCCGCCGACCGGGACGCTACCGACGGGACCGCGACCGGTAGCGCCGCGACGGACGGGGGTGCCGACGTGGACGTGTCCCGCCGGGACTTCCTGAAGGGCGTCGGCGCGGCCGGCGTCGCCGGCGCGGGTGCCACTCAGACGGGCCTCGCACAGGACTTCCTCGAGATGACCCGGCTGAAGGTCGTCAACGACCCCATCGGGGACTACCCCTACCGGGAGTGGGAGGACCTGTACCGCGAGGAGTGGGACTGGGACTCGAAACACCGCTCGACCCACTCGGTCAACTGCACCGGCTCCTGCTCGTGGAACGTCTACGTCAAGAACGGGCAGGTCTGGCGCGAGGAACAGGCCGGCGACTACCCGAACTTCGACGAGAGCCTGCCCGACCCGAACCCCCGCGGCTGCCAGAAGGGGGCCTGTTACACCGACTACGTCAACGCCGACCAGCGGATCAAGTACCCGATGAAGCGGACCGGCGAGCGCGGCGAGGGCAAGTGGCAGCGGATCAGCTGGGACGAAGCCCTCACCGAGATCGCAGAACACGTCGTCGACGAGGTGCAGGCGGGTCGGTACGACGCCATCTCCGGGTTCACGCCGATCCCGGCGATGAGCCCGATCTCCTTCGCCTCCGGGAGCCGGCTCATCAATCTCCTCGGCGGCGTCTCCCACAGCTTCTACGACTGGTACTCGGACCTGCCGCCGGGCCAGCCGATCACCTGGGGCACCCAGACGGACAACGCCGAGAGCGCCGACTGGTACAACGCCGACTACATCATCGCCTGGGGGTCGAACATCAACGTCACCCGGATCCCCGACGCGAAGTTCTTCCTCGACGCCGGGTACAACGGTACCAAGCGCGTCGGTATCTTCACCGACTACTCCCAGACTGCCATCCACACCGACGAGTGGCTCTCGCCGGAGGGCGGCACCGACACGGCGCTCGCCCTCGGGATGGCCCAGACCATCGTCGAGGAGGGGCTCCACGACGAACAGCACCTCAAGGAGCAGACCGACATGCCGCTGCTCGTCCGCGAGGACACCGGGAAGTTCCTGCGCGCGAGCGAGGTGCCGGGCGTCGGCGAGGACGCCGACCGCCCGGAGAAGACGTTCGTGATGGTCGACGGGGACGGGAACCTGCGGATGGCCCCCGGGTCGCTCGGGGACCGGGACGGCCAGAAGGACCCCGACTCCTCGATCGAACTCGACTTCGACCCGCAGCTGTCGGTCGAGCGGTCGGTCGACCTCGCCGAGAGCGCCGACGCCGACAGCGTCGCCGTGCGCTCCGTGTGGGACAACCTCCGGGACGAACTCGCGGAGTACACGCCGGAGTTCGTGACCGAGGAGACGACCGTCGGCGAGGAGACCTACCAGCGCATCGCCCGGGAGTTCGCGGAGGCCGACAAAGCGAAGATCATCCACGGCAAGGGCGTCAACGACTGGTACCACAACGACCTGGGCAACCGGGCCATCCAGCTGCTCGTCACGCTGACCGGTAACCTCGGCGAGCAGGGGACCGGGCTCGACCACTACGTCGGCCAGGAGAAGATCTGGACGTTCAACGGCTGGAAGTCCCTGTCGTTCCCGACCGGGTCGGTCCGCGGCGTCCCGACGACGCTGTGGACCTACTTCCACGCGGGCATCCTCGACAACACCGACGAGGACACCGCCGCAAAGATCCGTGAGTCCATCGAGAAGGACTGGATGCCCGTCTACCCCTCCGAACGGGAGGACGGCTCCCGGCCCGACCCCTCGACGATGTTCGTCTGGCGGGGCAACTACTTCAACCAGGCCAAGGGCAACGTCGCCGTCGAGGAGAACCTCTGGCCGAAACTCGACCTCGTCGTCGACATCAACTTCCGGATGGACTCGACGGCGCTGTACTCGGACATCGTCCTCCCGGCGGCGAGCCACTACGAGAAGTACGACCTCTCGATGACGGACATGCACACGTACGTGCATCCGTTCACGCCCGCGGTCGAGCCGCTGGGCGAGGCGAGGACCGACTGGCAGATCTTCCGCGACCTCGCCGAGAAGATCCAGGAAGTGGCTCAGGAGCGGGGCGTCGAACCCATTGACGACCGGAAGTTCGACCGCGAGATCGACCTGCAGTCGGTGTACGACGACTACGTGCGCGACTGGCAGACCGGCGAGGCGGGCGCGCTTGCCGAGGACCGGGCGGCCTGCGAGTACATCCTCGAACACTCCGAGGAGTCCAACCCCGAGGGGACCGACGAGCAGATCACCCTCGACGACACCATCGACCAGCCCCAGCGCCTCCTCGAAGCCGGGAGCCACTGGTCGTCGGACATTGAGGACGGCGAGGCCTACGCCCCCTGGAAGAACTACGTCCAGGACAAGGAGCCGTGGCCCACCTTCACCGGCCGCCAGCAGTACTACGTCGACCACGACTGGTTCCTCGAACTCGGCGAGGAACTCCCCACGCACAAGGAAGGCCCCACGAACACCGGCGGGAGCTACCCCCTGTCGTACAACACGCCCCACAGCCGCTGGTCGATCCACTCGACCTGGCGCGACAACGAGACGATGCTCAACCTCCAGCGGGGCGAGCCCACCGTGTTCCTCAACCCCGAGGACGCCGAGGAACGGGGCATCGAGGACGGCGACACGGTGGAGGTGTTCAACGACCTCGGCAGCGTCGAGGTGCAGGCGAAGATCTACCCGTCGAGCGAGCCCGGGACGGTGCGACACTTCTTCTCCTGGGAGAAGTTCCAGTACCCGAGCCGGAACAACTTCAACACGCTGGTCCCGATGTACATGAAGCCGACCCAGCTCGTCCAGTACCCCGAGGACACCGGCGAACACCTGTACTTCTTCCCCAACTACTGGGGACCGACCGGTGTCAACTCCGACGTGCGCGTCGACGTGCGCCCCGTCGACCAGGGGGCTGACGACGCGGAGGGCGAGAGCGACGACGAGCAGGCGGACCTGCGACTGGCCGACGGCGGCTCCCCGCCGGAGGGGAGTGATGTCGACGCCGACGCGGGAGGTGACGGCTCGTGAGCACCGACGACGCCCAGAGCGACGACACGCACATCGACATCGCGGACGGGGTCGACCACCAGGTCGCGATGGTGATGGACCTCAACAAGTGCATCGGCTGCCAGACGTGTACGGTCGCGTGCAAGACCCTCTGGACGGAGGGCGGCGGGCGCGACTACATGTACTGGAACAACGTCGAGACCAAGCCCGGCGAGGGCTACCCGAAGGGCTGGGAGGATTCGGGTGGCGGCTGGCAGTCCGACGAACATAGCGAGCGCGAGCCCGGCGAGATCCCCGCCAAAGAGCGCTACGGCGGCGACTGGGAGTTCAACCACTCGGAGATCATGTACGACGGCAGCGACGAGCCGCTGCGCCCCCAGAACGTCGACCCCGAGTGGGGCCCCAACTGGGACGAGGACGAGGGCGCCGGCGAGTACCCCAACAGCTACTACTTCTACCTCCCGCGGATCTGCAACCACTGCACCCACCCCTCCTGCGTGGAGGCCTGTCCGCGCCAGGCGCTGTACAAGCGCGAGGAGGACGGCATCGTCCTCGTCGACCAGGAACGGTGTCGCGGCTACCGCTACTGCGTCGAGGGGTGTCCCTACAAGAAGGTGTACTACAACGCCGCCAAGAAGAAGTCGGAGAAGTGCATCTTCTGCTACCCGCGCATCGAGGGCGAGGGGCCGGACGACGAGGTCCACGCGACCGCCTGCGCGGAGGAGTGTCCGCCCCAGCTGCGGCTGGTGGGCTACCTCGACGACGAGGACGGCCCCATCTACAAGCTCGTCGAGGAGTACGAGGTGGCGCTGCCGCTCCATCCGGAGTTCGAGACGGTGCCCAACGTCTACTACATCCCGCCCTACGCCCCGCCCCAACACTCCGAGGACGGCGAGAGCATCGAGGGCGTCGACCGCATCCCGCGGGACTACCTCGAGGAGCTGTTCGGCGAACGAGTCGACGAGGCGCTGGACACCATCGAGCGCCACCGCGACCGGGTGCGCCGCGGCGAGGATAGCGAACTCATGGAGATACTCCAGGACAAGAATCCCGCACAGCAGTACCGGCTGGAGGTGTTCGACGATGAGTGAGGGGCGCGAGCCGCGGCGCGGCTCGGAACGGCGAGCGGGCCGTGCCCGCGAACAGACCGCGCCGGACCGCTCCTGGGTCGGCGTCGCCGCGCTGGTCGTCCTCGCGGTGGTCGGCGCGGCCGTGTTGCCGACGCTGTCGAGCGCGCGGCCGGCCAACGAGGTGCCGGTCGGCGACGTGGGCGCGAACGCGACGGACCCCACCGCCGAGTCGTGGACGGCCGTGCCGAGCGTGGAACTCGCGCTGGCGAGCGCGCCGAGCGGGCTGCCCGGGGCGAGCAACGTCTCCGTCCAGGAGGCGCAGGTCCGCGCGGCGACCAACGAGTCGCACGTGTTCGTCCGGGTCTCCTGGCCGGACGCGACGGCCGACCGCAACGCCACGGGTCTCCGGGAGTTCGCCGACGCCGTCGCCGTCCAGTTCCCCGAGAACGAGAGCGCACGCCCGCCCATCGCGATGGGCTCCACGAGCAACCGCGTCAACGTCTGGTACTGGAGCGGGACCGGGGCGACGGAGGAACTGCTCGCGGGCGGTGCCGGCACGACCACGTCGTTCGAGCAGTCGGCCGTCGACGCCGAGGCGGTCCACGAGGACGGCGAGTGGCACGTCGCGTTCACTCGCGAGGCCGAGATGGCGGGCAACCGGACCGACCTGTCCGGCGAGCGGGACGTGGACGTGGCCGTCGCGGTCTGGAACGGCTCCTACGACGAGCGGGCCGGCCGCAAGTCCGTCAGCGAGTGGCAGTACCTCGCCATGGGCCCGGGCCCCCAGGGGCCGCCATACGAGACGATCCTCTGGACGGTCGCCGGGCTCGCGGTCCTGTTCGTGGCCGTCGTGACTATCGAGGGCGTCCGCCGAACTCGGGGTGAGGCGGCGTGAGCGACGCTGAACCCGTCGACCCCGACTCCGCGGAGGACGCCCCCGAGCGCGACGGCGCGGCGGTCGACGACGGTCCACCGACCGACGCCGACCGCGACGCCGCGGCGCGGGGCGGGCTGTACGCGCTGGCCGCCCGGGCGATGACCGAGCCCGACGAACAGTTGCACGAGGCGCTCGCGTCCGGCGCGCTCGACCGGGAGTGTCGCCGCCTGCTCGACCGGACGACCCTCGACGTCGAACCGCCCGACCTCACCACCGACGACGACCGCGAGACGGTCTGTGCCCGGTTCAACGACCTGTTCGTGCTCGGTCAGACCACCGTCGAGGACCGCACCGACGGCACCATCGACGCCGAGGGGCCGGACGTGTCGCTGTACGAGTCGGGCTACCGGCCGGAGGCGTCGTGGAACGACGTGAACCTCGACCTCGCTCGCGCGTACGACTACTTCGGCGTCGAGGTCGACGAGCAGCGCCGCGAGAACCACGACCACTACCGGCTGGAACTGGAGTTCGCCGGCTACCTCTGCCGGCGCGAGGCGGCGGTCGACCCGGACGCCGCCCGGGCACGCCTGGACTTCCTCGACCGCCACCTCGCCGTGCTCGCCGAGGGGGTTGACGACGCGCTCGACGGCGAGCGCGGAACCGGTTACTACGGCGAACTCGCCGCCTTCTGCCGGCGGCTGGTCGCCGCCGACACGAACGACCTCGCCGACCGGCTGGAGGGGGAGGGCGAGCCGTGAGCCGACCGACCGCGAACGCCGGGGACTCGACCGTTCGTACCGCAGTGCGCACTTGGGTTGGCGACGGACTCCCCGGGTCGCCGGCGACGCTCGCGGGAGCCGTCGCGCTCGTCCCGACCGCCGGTGTCCTGATACTCCGGCTCGTGCGGAACGCGCCCGGTGGCCTCCCGCCGGTCGGCCGCGCCGTGGCCCCGACCGTGACGACGCTGGCGGCCGTGGTCCCGGCGCTGGCGGTCCTGGGACTCGCCGTGGATACGGACGCCCGCGCCGAGCGGGTGGCACTGGCGGCCGTGGGCGTCTTCGGGCTCGTGGGGGCGGTCGACGCCGCCGCGTGGCTCCCGGCGGCCGCCGCCGTCCTCGCCGGGACCGGCGCCGCCCTCGTCGCCGAACTCGCCGACCGAGCGCACGCCCGCGTCGGTGCTGTCGACTCACTCAGAGCCGCGCTCGCGCCGGTCGCACGTCCGGGAGGTGTCGCCGTGCTCGGCTCGCTCGCGCTCGCGTGGTCGCTGGCGGCCTCCGCCGGGCTCGGGACGACGACGCTCCGGCCGGCGGGCGCGGCCGTCGCGTTCGCGACGCTGGCCGCGCTCCCGCTCGCTCGTGGGGTCGACGCGACCATCGACCTGGGGCTGTGGGCGGTCGGGGCGTTCGCGGTGGTCGTCGCCGCGGTATCGGCGCCGTTCGTCGCCGGTGCCGTCGCGCTCGTCGCGTTCGACGCCGGGACGGTTCCCCTGTCGCTGCTCGCGCTGGGGATCGGCGGCGCGGTCGCATCGGTCGTCGCCGACGCGCGCCGGCGGACGTTCGGCCCCGCGGTCGCCGCGGCGCTGCTGCTGACCGCGGGCGTCCCGGCGACGCTCCCCCGCGCCGTCGCGTTCGCGCTCGGACTCGTCGTGCTGGTCCAGGAGTGGGCGCCCGCCGGCGCGGAAACCGAGGGGCTCTCCGGGGGTGTCGCCGATGCGTGACCCCGAGGAGGCCACCGACGGGCCGACCGACCCCCGGGTTCACCCCGAGCAGAGTCCCGGGTTCGATGTCGACCACGCCGGCCTCGAGGACATCGAGGTGAGCCGCGAGGACGTGACGATCGGCGAGGCGACGCCCCGGGAGCTGTCGGCAGCCGACACCTCGCTCATCGCCAGCGAGACGGCCCGGGAGAAACTCGAACGGCTCGCGACCGGCGACGCGGTCGAGCGCCAGCGGGCCGCGCTCGCGCTCGCCGAGGAGGACCACGACCCGGCCATCGTCGAGGCGCTGATCACCGCTGGCTTGGAGGACGACGACGCCGACGTACGCCAGTTCGCCGTCGAGGCACTGGCGAAACTCGGCGGCGAACGAGCGGGTCCCGCCGCCCTCGAAATGATGGATGACGACGACCCGTGGGTCCGCGCCGAGGCGATCGTGGCACTGGACCGCATCGACCGCGAGGCCTACGCCGACCGCATCGAGGAAGCGCTCGACGCCGACGACCACGCGGTCCGGCGCAACGCCCTCGTCTCGGTGTTCAAACGGCGCGGCGAGGACGCGCTCGACCCGCTGCTGGACGCCGCCGACGACGAGAGCGAGCGCGTCCGCGAGTGGGCCGTTCACCTGCTGGCGGGCGTCGACGACGACCGCGCCCGCGAGGTTCTGGCCGAGACGGCCGACGACGAGTCGGAACCGCGGATCGTCCGGGGCACGGCCGCCCGCGCCCTGGAGGCCGACCCCGGCCGCTTCCGCCGGCAGTTCACCGGCGCGCTGGACCGCGGCGACACCACGCTCCCCGGCGAGGACCACCTGAATCGCCAGCCCGACCTCTGACGTTCCCCTCGCTGTCCACCCACTATGTCCGAACACACTGACGCCGACGCACACGCGGAAACGGACGGTACCGACGACGAACCGACCGACGACGACCTGAAAGAGGAGGTCGAGGCCGCGCTCCAGCAGGTCCGGGACCCAGACGTGGGCAAGGACGTGTTCGAGGCAGGCCTCGTCTCCGACATCGCGGTTTCGGCGGGCGCGGTCACGGTCGTCGCCGACCTGAACGACTTCCGGCCCCAGGAGGGCGAGCAGGTGACCAGCGCCATGCTCCAGGCGGTCTCCGACGTGCCGGGGGTCGAACACGCCCACATCGAGCGCGAGACGGCCCACGCCGCCGACGAGGACCGCTCGACCGGCCTCGCGGACGTGGACCGCGTCATCGCCGTCGCCAGCGCGAAAGGCGGCGTCGGCAAGACGACCGTGGCGACGCACGTCGCCTGTGCGCTGGCCGGCGCGGACCTGGACGTGGGGCTGTTCGACGCCGACATCCACGGCCCGAACGTCCCCGAGATGCTGGAGGTCTCGGGCCCGGTCTACTCCGACGACGACGGTAACCCCCTGCCCGTCGAGGCCGGCGACCTCGACGTGATGAGCGTCGGGCTCATGGAGTCGGGCGCGCCGCTGGCATGGCGGGGCGCGATGGCCCACGACGCCCTCTCTGAGCTGTTCGAGGACACCGCCTGGGGCGACCTGGACACCCTCGTGGTGGACCTCCCGCCGGGGACCGGCGACGTGGTGCTGACGACGCTGCAGGAGGTCCACCTCGACGGCGTCGTCTTCGTCACCACTCCCTTCCACGCGGCCGTCACGGACACCGCCCGCTCGCTGGACCTGTTCGAGGAGAACGACGTACCCGTCCTCGGCGTCGCCGTCAACATGGCCGGGTTCACCTGCCCTACCTGCGGCGACGAGCACGACCTCTTCGAGCACGGCGAGCCGCTGGACGGGCTCGACGCCCCCATCCTCGCCGAACTTGACTTCGACCCGAGCGTCCAGACGACGCCCCGCCCCGGTGAGTTACCCGGGCAGATGCAGCAGCTCGGCGAGGACGCCCACGAGCGCGTCGAGGAGGTGTGGTCGGTCGATCCCCCCGAGGACGCCGCGGACCTGCGCGGCGTGGAGGCCGACGCCCGCCACGACCGCGTCCGCGAGGCGTTCGACGCGACCGAACGGGGCGACGAGCTCGTCCTCGTCTCCGACCGCGACCCGACGCCGGTGCGGTCGTTCCTCGCCTCGCTGTCGGCCGAGGCCGACGGCCCCGGCGACCTCGACCCTTTCGAGGTCGAACAACTGAACCCCGAGACGTGGGTCCTGCGGACGGTCAGACCGTAGTTTCTGGCGACGCCGGATCTTCCACGTTCCCATCCGGTCGACTCGCGTCGGCTCCCGGTCGATACGTTGCGCTATTGTGAGTTCATAGCAGCCCTCTTGTGGGCGACCCGACACCCTTCGAGTGAGCAACACGATGTCGGGACGACCCCAGTCAGCGGACGACACCGTCTCCGAGCCCCACACCCCGTCGACCGACGCCGACCAGCACGGTCGGGCGGACCCGCCGGCGCTGGAACTCGCGCTCGTCCAGTACGCCGACCGACCGGACCGGTGTACGGTCCACCCGCCGGACGCGACCGGCGTCGAGCGGATGTCGACGTGGATATCCGTCGACCGGAGCCTCGTGGTCGACGCCGCCTCGATGCGGTAGTCGCCGCGCCGATGCGGTGGTCGGCGCGATGTCGCGGCGGGGGCACGAGGCCGGTCCCGGATTCCTTTAGGCGCTCGCCCCCGAACCGCCGGCAATGGGACACGAGGGCTTCACGGAGGTGACGCGGCTGGCCGCCGCGCGCGAGGAATTGCTATCGGCCGTCGACCCGCCGACCGCGGCCGAGTCGGTACCGGTCGCCGAGGCCGACGGACGGACGCTCGCCGAGCCGGTCGACGCGACGCGGGACGTGCCGGGGTTCGACCGCGCGGCGATGGACGGCTACGCCGTCCGCGCGACCGACACCCACGACGCCGGCGACCGCTCGCCGGCCGTCCTCGACGAGACGGGCGGCGACGTGGGCGCCCGGCAGGCCCGCTACGTCCACACGGGGAGCCCGATGCCGGACGGCGCCGACGCCGTCGTCGTGGTCGAGGAGACCGAGGCGCGCGGCGAGCGGGTCGAGGTGTTCGCCGCCGTAGCGCCCGGCGAGAACGTCGCGCCCGCCGGCGAGGACGTGGAGAGGGGCGACCGGCTCTTCGAGGCCGGGCGGCGGTTGCGCCCCTCGGGTCTCGGACTGCTGAAGGCCGGCGGCCACCGCTCCGTGTCAGTCCACGAGCGGCCGACCGTCAGCGTGGTCCCGACCGGCGAGGAACTCGTCGACTTCGACCCGGGCTACGGCGAGACCACCGAGACCAACGGGCTGACCGTCTCGCGGCTGGTCGAGCGCTGGGGCGGGGATGCCACCTACCGCGATATCGTCGGCGACGACGAGGCCGCGCTCCGGGCGGCGGTCGAGCGCGACACGGACCACGACATCGTCGTCACGACGGGCGGCTCGTCGGTTGGCGAGCGGGACCTCATCGCCGACGTGGTGGCCGACCTGGGCGAGGTGCTCGGCCACGGCGTCGCGCTCAAACCGGGCCACCCGGTCGGCTACGGCGTCGTCGACGACACGCCCGTGCTGACCCTGCCCGGGTACCCCGTCTCCTGTCTCGTGACCGCCGTCCAGCTGTTGCGCCCTGCGGTCGCGACGGCCGGCGGGTTCGAGCCCGAACCGTTCCCCGAGTTCGAGGCGACGCTGGACCGCAAGATAGCCAGCGAGGTCGGCGTCCGGTCGTTCGTCCGCGTCCGTGAGACCGGTGAGGGGAGCGTCGAGCCCGTACGCGGCGGCGCGGGCGTGCTCTCCTCGGTGGCGGCCGCCGACGGCTGGGTCGTCGTCCCCGAGAGCCTCGAAGGCGTCGCGGCCGGCGAGACCGTCACCGTCCAGCGGTGGGAACCGCACTGCTGAGCCCGCCGACCGGCGCCGACGACGGCACACCCTCGAACTGTAGGGACCGGGCTTTTGCGGTTGTCCGTGCTGGTGGCGGTAGCGAGGCACTTCTCTCAGCATGCACCAGACAGACCAGCCGACCACGGACGATACCACGACACGGCGGTACGACGACGGCGACCGCACCCTGCTCTCGGCGATAGTCGAGGCGGTCGCCGCAGAGACGGGCCGGGACCCGCTGGAGCTGGACCCGCTGTACGACGCGCTCGACGCGGCGGCGCTGGAACGCGTCGTGGCGCCGGACCGCGACACGGGCTCCCTCGCGGGGCGGCTCCGGTTCCGCTTCGAGTCCTGCGAGGTGACCGTCACCGGCGACGGCCGCGTGACCGCCGCCCGGATCGAGAGCCAGTCGCGCTGACTCGCCGCCTCCGGACGCGCTCGCTCGCCCGAGATCCCGGGGTCACTTCACCGGTCGGTCGCGTCGAACATCGCGGCGAACAGTTTGCGCTCGGCGGCGTGGACGTGTTCGGAGAACGTCGCCGAGGAGATCCCCAGCCCTTCGGCGACTTCCTCGCCCGTGGCCTCGCGGGGCCACTCGTAGTAGCCCGCCTCCAGCGCCGCCCGGAGCACCTCGCGTTGCCTGTCCGTGAGGTGGGTGTGCAGCGCCTCCCGGAGGGGGGCGTCGGAGAACAGCGGCGTCAGGGAGTCGACCCGGCGCTTGGCGGCCAGGTCGGCCTCCGGGACGGCATCGAGGAACGAGTCGACGACCGCCCCCGGGTCGTACGGCGGCGGGATCTCGGCCGTGATGCGCCCGCTCCCGTCCGTACTCCGGACCTTCCGCGGGAGCGCGCCGCGCTCGGCCAGCGCCATCGCCGGGCAGTCGCCGTCGACCACGAATTCGACGAGGCCGCCCCGGTCCCACTCTTCGATGACCCTGGCCTCCAGCGTCTCGAACGCCTCGGCCCCCTCGGCGATCCGCTCCGCGTCGGTCCCCGCCACGTCGAAAAACTCCGCGTACTCCTCGTCCCGCCGGGGGACCATCTCGGCGAGTTCGAACCGGCACGCCTCCGCCTCCGAGGCGCCCACGAACGGGTACTTCGAGTCCCGGATCGTGAACTCGACCTCGAACACCGACTCGCCCGGGTCCGAGGTCGAACGTGTGTTCTCCATCCCCTCGGGGTACGCGGCCGTCTTCAAAAAGCGTCACGCCCGAATGCGTCTGTCGCGGTCACGGCCGCCGCTCACCGCTCGGGCCGCTCGTGGGACCAGAAGGTGTCGTCGACGGTGACCTCCTTCTTGAACAGCGGCACCTCGTCTTTCAGCCGGTCGATGCCGTCCTCGACGGTCTCGAAGGCCTCCCGGCGGTGGCCCGCAAGCACCACGACGAAGACGATGTCCTCTCCCGCTTCGACGACGCCGGTGCGGTGGTGCATACGGACCTCCTGCACCCCGTCGCGGGCTTCCAGTTCCTCGCGGATGGTCGCCAGCCGGTCCTCGGCGACGCCGTCGTACTTCTCGAACTCCAGGTGTTCGGTGGGCTCGTCGTCGGGGCCGTCCTGCGCCCGGACGCGGCCGGTGAACGTCGCGACGGCGCCGGCGTAGCGGGCGTCGGGCGAGCGCTTCACCTCGGCCACGAGCGACCCGAGCGACTCGTACGGTTCCAGGTCGTCGAGGGCCGCGATCACCGAGTCGAGGTCGACGGCGTCGGCCTCGGCGGCCGTCGCCACGGTCTCGCCGGCGTGGTCGCGGCCGCCGAGCGCGACCGTCGGGAGCGGCCGGTCGCTGTACCCCTCCACGAGACAGTAGTCGTGGTCGGCGGCCAGTTCGTCGAGGGTCCCGGTCAGCGACCGCTCCGCGCCGGTGGCGAACCAGCCGGCGTCGTCGGTGATCCCGTAGGTGGCGTCGGCGCCGGCGGCGCGGTGGCGGGCGGTGTCCTTGCCCTCCGTGTCGACGGTCGGCTCGGTCTTCAGGTGTTTGACCGTCGCGACGCGCCCGCGGTCGGCGAGCCGGTCCGCGAGCCGCTCGACCAGCGTCGTCTTGCCCGAGTCCGACGGCCCGACGATCCCCAGGACCTGCATACCCGTACTCGGCGGGCCGACGGCTTGTAAATTCCGCGTCACCCGTTCGGTCGCCTACCGCCGCTCCGATGCCAGCGGCCGCTCGCGGCTCGGATGCGGCCGCGCCCGATGGACAGCCACAAATCCGAGGCCGCACCAGAGGAAGGCATGAGCGACCCGGAGCGTCCGCGTATCCGCGGCGTCGTCCTCGCCGGCGGCCGGAGCACCCGCTTCGGCGACGCGGACAAGGCGCTGGCGACCTTCGAGGGGCGACCGCTCGTCGCCCGCGCCGTCGACGCCGTCGCCGCGGCGACCGATGGCCCGCCGCTGCTCTCGGTCGCGACCGACGAGCAGGCCGAGCGGCTGGGCGACGCCGTCGGGGACAGTCCCGTCGAGCCGGTCCGGGACGACCCCTCGCTGTCGGGGCCGCTCGCGGGACTGGCCGCCGCGGTCGCGGCGACCGACGCGCCGTGGCTGTTCGCCTGCGCCTGCGACATGCCGCTGGTCTCGCCGGAGAGCATCGAACTGCTCCGGGACCGGCTCCCCACGACCGACGCGGCTACTGAACCCGGCGCGGACACCGAGCCGGTCGCGGCCGACCGGGGGGACCGGGTCGACGCCGTCGTCCCGGTCGTCGACAGCTACGACCAGCCGCTGCACGCGCTCTACCGGCGTTCGGCGCTCGACCGCGCGCTGGGGGACCTCGCGGCGGGCGACGCGCTGATGGCGCTGCTCGACGGGCTCGCCGTCGAGCGGGTCGCGGCCGAGGCGGTCGACGCGCCGCTGGCCGCGGCGACGACGAACGTCAACACCCGCGCGGAACTGGCGGCGCTCCGCGAACGAGATTCTGCGGGGTAGTGTTTCTCGGCCGGAATATTCGGTGATCCGGTTGCGCCTGCAGGCCGCCGGGCTATTCCGTTCGGTGCCCAAACGCGGTCACAATGGTCGACGTCATGGGACACGTAGCGATGGCGCTGCTCTGGACGCTCCCGGCGTGGTTCGTCTGGCACGACCGGGTCAGCGCCGTGTTCGTCGCCATCGCCGCCGTCGTGGCACCGATGCCCGACGTGGACAAGTACCTCGCGATGGCGTTCCCGGACGCCGTCCACCACCACGGAGTCACGCACACCGTGATCTTCGCCGTCGCGGCGGCGCTCGTCGCCGGCGGGCTCGCCGCCTGGCTGCTCACCGACCGGGTCGACGGGTGGGTCCACGGCGACCGGTTCGACGCCTCGAGCATGTTCGTGTTCGCGGCCGGCGCCGTCCTCGTCGGCTGGCTGAGCCACATCTTCGCCGACATGCTCTCGGCCCCGGACATCTCGACGGCCATCGAGCCGCTGTGGCCCTTTATCGACGGCTCCTGGGGGATCGACCTGATCTGGTACAACAACCCGCTGTGGAACGTCGTCTTTCTCGCGGTCATGCTCCTCGCCCACGGCGTGCTGGCCTACAGCGCGTTCAAGGTCGACCATCCCTACCGGATCGAGAAGGCCTGAGCGGTTGTCCGGGCACACTCGACGACCGGCATCGTGGGGACGACCGCCGCGACCGCGCTACAGCCGGTGGCCGCACGCGCAGTTGCCGATGCAGTAGGTGGTCTCGGCCTCCCCCACGTCCAGGCCGACGGCGGCCATCGCCGCGAGCAGGCTCGCCGACCCGTCGGGTTCGGGGCGGACCTGTGCTGCCGTCGCGCCGTAGGGTGCGGCCCCGACCGGGATCCGTTCGATGAGTTCCCGGGACTCCGCGTCGATCACCGCCACCTCGTCGTTCGTCTGGACCGGGACGTACAGTTTCTCCCGACCGGGGTCCCACGTGCCGGCGAACGCCGCCCCGCCGAGGTCGATGCGGCCGGACACCTCCCCGGCCTCGATGTCGACGACCGACACGTCGTCGGTCCCCGGCGTGAACACGTAGCCGTACCGCGATTCGGGGCCGACCTCGCTGGTGAGCGCGCCCTCGCCCAGCCCGTCAGCGGGCGTCAACTGCGCCAGCAGTTCCGGGTCGGCGGGGTCGCTCGTGTCCCAGATACTCTCGGTTCCCGTCCGATGCTCGACGATCAGGCGGTCGCCGCTCGGGGCGACCGTCCCCATCCACGGCGCCGACGGGTCGGCGTCGCCGCCGTTGCCGTCATCGCCGCTGTCACCCTCGGCGGCCGGGACGTCGACCTGCGTCTCGATCCCGAACGGGTCCAGCCGGAGGACGGTCAGCGTGTCGCCGAACAGGTCGGGGACGTAGGCGACGGCGCCGTCCGGGTGGACCGTCACGTCGCAGGGACCCGGCCCCTCGCGGTCGCCGCGACCGCCCTCGTCGGTCCGGTCGATCTCCGCGAGGGCCTCCCCGAAGGTCCCCGAGTCGCGGTCGGCGTCGACCAGGAGGTTCCGGTGGGCGGGCTCGCGGGCGCTGACGACGACGGTCGACCCGTCGGGCGCCAGCTCCTGCCAGTTCGACCCCGACCCCGTCTCGACGCGAGCGACCTCCGAGAGCGACCCCGCCGCCAGGGCGCGGACGCCGCGGCCGACGTTGAGCCACAGCGGGTCCTCTGGAGCGGTCGTCAGCTCGGGCGCGTACTGGTTCGAGGGGAACGACGAGGAGAGGCCGACGTGCTGGGTGGCGACCACCTCGTCCCGGCGGGGGTCGATCAGGCTCACAGTCGCGTCGCCCGTATTGAAGACGAAGACGGTGTCATCGCCGCTGGCGTCGCCCTCGGCCGGGGTTCCGGTCGCCGTCCCGTCGTCGGGTCCGCTCGAACACCCCGCGAGCGCCGCACCGGCGGTCGCCGACCCCGCGAGCAGTCCGCGGCGGGAGACGCTCGCCCGGTTTCCGGCCCGTCCGTCTCCGGCCGACTCGTCGACGGTTCGGTCGTCGCCGGACCCGCCCCGCCGGCCGCGGTTGGGATACAGCCGCGACTCGTCGCCGTCGGTCATACCCGTGCCAGGGAACCACCGGAAAAGTAGCTGCCGGTGGCGTGCGCGCCCCATGGCCGAGCGCGCCCCGTCGGCTATTCTCCGCCCGGCGCGACGACCTGGTTCCGCAAGCCGTCGCGGCTGCCAGTCTCCTCGATGCGTTCGAGGTTCGTCTCCAGGATGTCGGCCAGTCGTTCCCAGTAGTTCGGCGTCGACCCGGCGTTGTGGGGCGTGATGCGGACGTTGTCGAACTCCCACAGCGGGTGGTCGGCGGGCAGCGGCTCCGGGTCGGTCACGTCCAGCGCCGCGCCGCCGAGCTTGTTGCCGCGGACCGCGTCGACCAGCGCCTCCGTGTCGACGATGGGGCCCCGGCCGACGTTGACGAGGACGGCGTCGGTCGGCATCGCCGCGAGTTCGGCCTCGCCGACGAGCCCGCGCGTCTCGTCGGTCAGCGGCGCCGCGACGACGACGTACTCCGACCGCGAGAGCGCACCTTGGAAGGATTCGTCGTCGGTGAACCCGACGACTTCGTCGGTCGGCCCGCCCTTCTCCGGGCTGTAGCGGGCGCCGATCGTCTCGACGCCGAACCCCTCCAGGCGCTCGACGACCGCCTCGCCGATGGCGCCCATGCCGACGACGGTCACCGTCGACCCCTGGAACTCGCCGCCGCGGAAGTGTTGCCACGTGCTGGTCTGCTCGCGGCGCCACCCCTCGTCGAGGCGCCGGGCGAAACCCAGCAGCCAGCCGACCACCTGCTCGGCGATGTTCGGGCCGTGGACGCCCGAGGCGTTCGTGACGGCGACGCCGCGCTCGCGGAAGGCGTCGAGCGGCAGGTGCCCGACGCCCGCGGACCCGCCGGCGAACAGTTCGAGGTCGTCGGCGCGCGCGAGCAGCTCCTCGTCCATGTGCATCCCGGTGACGACGCGGGCAGCCCCGACCGCCTCGCGGGTCTCCCCCTCCGTCCGCGGGAGTTTGACGTGGTAGCTCGGGAGCCGCGACCGGAGCTCCGCGGCGTACTCGCTCGCGGGGACCCCGTGTGCGGGCTGGTTCAACACGACGATACGGTCTGATCCGGTCATACGTTCGAGTGGGCGCTCCGGCGGAAAAGCGTTCGCGACCCGGCCGGTCGTTCCCCTACGGCGACGGCCCCCTGGCCCGACGTCGCCTCGCCGTACTTGCGCACCTATTAGTGGCGGCTCGGCCTATCGCGACATATGACTGCTGTCACTCGCGGTCGCGGTCGCACGGCGGGTCGAACCGGGAGGTGGGCCCGGTGAGCGACGCCGTCGACCTGCTCGTGCGCGGCACGCTCGTCAACGTGAACACCGGCCGGCTGGAGGAGGGCGCCGTCGCAGTCGAGGACGGCGAGATCGTCGCGCTCGCGGAGCGCCCGGCCGACCGCGAGATCGAGGGGGCGTACGTCGCGCCGGGCCTCATCGACGCCCACATGCACGTCGAGTCGTCGATGGTGACGCTGCCGCGCTACGGCGAGGCGGTCGTCCCCCGCGGCGTGACCAGCGTCGTCCACGACCCCCACGAACTCGCCAACGTCCTCGGCGCCGAGGGGATCCGGAACGTCGTCGCCGACGCCCGGCACACGCCGCTGAAGGCGCGGTTCGGCGTCTCCTCGTCGGTCCCGGCCAGCCACCTCCAGGACGGCGGCGCGACCGTCGGCGTCGAGGCGGTGCGCGAACTGCTGGGTCTGGACGAGGTGGTCGCCCTCGCCGAGGTGATGAACATCCCCGGCTTGCTGGCGGGCGACGAATCGGTCCACGCGAAGGTCCGCGCCGCCCGCGAGCGCGGACTCACCGTCGACGGCCACGCCCCCCGCGTCACCGGCGACGACCTGCAGGCGGTCGCGCGGTACCTCGACACCGACCACGAGAGCATCTCGCTGGCCGAGGCCCGCGAGAAGGTCCGGGCGGGCCTGCGCGTCTACCTCCGCGAGGGGTCGTCGAGCAAGAACCTCGCCGACCTCGTGGATCTGGTCGACGAGGTGGACAGCCGGCGGCTCTCGCTGTGTTCCGACGACCGCGACGTGACCGATCTGGTCGACGAGGGCGGCGTCGACCACGCCGTCCGGGCGGCCATCGACCACGGTGTCGACCCCGTCGAGGCCGTCCAGCTGGCGACGATCAACACGGCCGAGGCCTACGACCTGCCGTTCGGCCGGATCGAGCCCGGCGCCCCCGCGGACCTGGTCGTCCTCTCGGACCTGGAATCGTGGTCGGTCGAGCACGTCGTCGTCGACGGCGTCGTCGACCCCACCGAGGGACGGGCCGAGCCGCCGACCTCGGAACTGGCGACCGACACCGTCCGCTTCGACCCCGTCGACGCCGCGGATCTGGCTGTCGAGCACGACGGCGACGGGCCGGTGACGGTCAGAGTCGTCGACGCCGTCGGCGGCATCCAGACGGCGCGGATGGAGGCCGAGGTACCGGTCGGGCCGCTATCCGGCGGTTCCGAGAAGAACGAAGTCGGCGACGACCCGCACGTCCTCCGCGCGGACGCGGACGCCGACGTGCTCCCGATGGCCGTCATCGAGCGCCACGGCGGCGACGGGGGGATCGGTCGCGGGTTCGTCCACGGCCTCGGACTCGACCGCGGCGCGGTCGGGTCGACGATCGCCCACGACGCCCACAACTGCATCGTCGCGGGGACCGACCACGCGGCGATGGCCCGCGTCGCGAACCACCTCCGGGAGGTCGAGGGTGGGGTCGCCGTCTACGACCCCGAGAGCGACTCGGTCACGTCGCTGGCGCTCCCCGTCGCGGGGCTGATGTCCGACGAGCCGCTGGCGACCGTCGCCGACGAGTTCGCCGCCGTCGAGTCGGCCGCCGAGGCGGTCGGCGTCGACCCCGAGGGCGGGCTGATGGAGCTGTCGTTCCTCGCGCTGGAGGTCATCCCCGAGTACCGGCTGACGAACAGCGGCCTCGTCGACGTGGCGGCGTTCGACTACGTCGACCTCGTGGTCGAGGGGTAGCTTCTCCGGAAAACTCTGACTGCGCCGCTCAGGCGACCGTCTGGAGCACGCCGCCGGTCCGGACGGCGAAGTAGACGACGAACGCGGCGGCCAGTGCCCACTGGCCCAGTCGCACGTCCTTGCGCTCGCCCCGGGCGGCCTTGACGATCGGGTAGCTGACGATGCCCGCGGCGATGCCGTAGGCGATCGAGAACGTCAGCGGCATGACGATGACCGTCAACCCCGCGGGGATCGCGTGGGTGAGGTCGTCCCACTGGACTTTCACGACGTTCTGCAGCATCAGGAGTGCGACGACCACGAGTGCGATGTGGGAGGCGTACAGCGGGACCGCGGCAGCGAGCGGCACGACCGCCAGCGCCGCGAGGAAGAGGACGCCGACGACCAGCGCCGTCATCCCCGTCCGGCCGCCCTCCTGGACCCCCGTGGCCGACTCGACGAACGTCGTCACCGTCGAGGTGCCGATGATCCCGCCGACGGTCGTCCCGATGGCGTCGGCCATCAGCGGCTTGTCGATCTCGGGCAGGTTCCCGTCCTCGTCGAGGAAGCCCGCGACCTGGGAGACGCCCGTCAGCGTCCCCGCGGTGTCGAAAAAGTCCACGAAGAAGAACGTGAACACGACGAGTGCGAACGCGAAGGCGTCGACGTTCTGGAAGCCGCTGAGGAAGGCACCGACCAGCGGCGTGATGTCGTACTGGGGCTGGGGGATGCTCGCGGTGAGCGTCCCGCCGCCGACCAGCCCCGCCGCCTCGACGAGGTAGCCGCCCGCGGTCGTCGCGAGGATCCCGAGGATGATCGCGCCCCGCGTCCCCTTGACGTAGAGCGCGAGCGTCAGGAACAGGCCGATGACGGACATGATGGCGACCGGGTCGGAGGCGACCGAGCCCAGCGTCACGAGCGTCGCCCCGTCGTCGACGACCAGCCGCATCTCCTGGAGCCCGATCATCGCGAGGAAGACGCCGATCCCCGTCCCGACGGAGAACTTCACCGGCGCCGGGAACAGTTCGATGATGTACTCGCGGGCGCCGATCGCGGTGAGGGCGATGAAGATCACCCCCTCGACGACGACCGCAGCGAGCGCCGTCTCCCAGGGGATCCCCAGCGCGCCGATCACGGTGAACGCGAAGAAGGCGTTCAGGCCCAGGCCGGGCGCCTGCGCGAACGGCCGGTTCGCGTAGAAGGCCATCACGAAGATGGCGACCGACGCCGCGAGGATGGTCGTCACCGCCAGCATCTGCTCGACCTCCCCCGGCGCGTACCCGTCGATGACGATGCCGGGTTTCTCGCCGGGGACCCCGGTCAGGATCGAGGGGTTGACCACGACGATGTAGCTCATCGTCAGGAACGTCGTCACCCCCGCGAGGACCTCCGTCGTCAGGTCCGTGTCGTGCTCCGCGAACCCGAAGTACCTCGCCAGGGCGGACTCGTTGCCCGACCCGGCGCCCGATCCGCCCGAACCGTCGCCCGCCGCCGGCGTGTCTCCCGACATGCGCTGATACCCCACGAACGTCCGCAGAGCCGCTTATACCTTACCGTCTGTCCGGAGCGGGCCGCGCTGTCGATCCGCGCCCTCGCGCGTCGCTCTCGCGAGCGACGATAGCTCCCGAACGTTTAACGGCCACGCCGGACCACCCCCGGGCATGCACCGACGCTTCGTCTCGCCGCGCGCCTACGTCCAGGGGGGCGGCGCCCTCGACGACGCGGGCGCCGAGTTCGACCGTCTCGACGCCGAGCGTGCCTACGTCCTCGGGGGCGACACCGCCCTGGCGACCGCCGGCGACGCCGTCTCGGCGGGCCTGGCCGACGCCGGGATCGAAGTGGCCCACACCGCCGCGGGCGTCGACCGCTGTACCGACCCCGCTCTCGACGACCACGTCGACACTGCCGCGGCCGCCGGCGCGGACCTGGTCGTCGGCGTCGGCGGCGGCGTCGCGATGGACGTGGCCACCGCTGTCGCCGACCGGGTCGACGCCGCGCTGGCCGTCGTCCCGACCATCGCCAGCACCGACGCGCCCACGAGCACCGTCGCCGTCGTCTACGACGACGCCGGGAACTTCCGGGAGGTCCGCCACCGCGACCGCAACCCCGAACTCGTCCTCGTCGACACCGCCGTCGTCGCCGGAGCGCCCGCTCGCTTCCTCGCCTACGGGATG
The DNA here is from genome assembly GCF_051414055.1 of Halosimplex halobium. NCBI lineage: Archaea > Methanobacteriati > Methanobacteriota > Halobacteria > Halobacteriales > Haloarculaceae > Halosimplex > Halosimplex halobium. The sequence continues at coordinate 116,282 of NZ_JBLKNX010000017.1, read as the reverse complement.
GGCGACGCCGTCGCGACCCGCTTCGAGGCCGAGGCCGTCGCCGCCACGGGCGGGCGCACCGACGCCGACGGGGCGTCGAGTTTCGCCGCCCGGGCGCTCGCCGAGGAGGCCTACCGCCGCGTCCGCGAGCACGGCACCGGCGCCCTCGCCGCGGTCCGCCGCGACGCGGCCACCCCCGCCGTCGAGCGGGTCGTCGAGGCCAACACCCTCCTGTCTGGGCTGGGCTTCGAGAGCGGCGGCACCGCCGGCGCCCACGCCGTCCAGATCGGCCTCACCAACGCCGGCGTCCGCGAGCCCCACGGCCTGCTCGTCGGCTTCGGCACCGTCGCCGAACTCGTCGTCCGCGACGCCGACCCCGACACCGTCTCGGAGGTGCTCGACCTCCTCTTCGCGATCGATCTGGACGTGACTCTCGCCGAGCTGGGCGTCGGCGAGGACGACCTGGCGGCCGTCGGCGAGGTCGCCTGCGAGCACGGGATGGAACTGGAGCCCGTCGACGCCACGCCAGGCCGGGTGGCCGACGCCGTCCGGACCGCCGACGAACTGGTCCGGGAACGCCGCAGCAACTGAGGGGTGGGCTGTCAGTCGCCGAACGAGGAGAGCGTCGCGTCGCGCGTGTCGGCCAGCGCCCGTCGCACGTCCCCCTCGTCCCACCCGAGCGGGCCGAGCACGCTCTCGCAGGCCCGGACCAGCCGGTCGGCGTAGAACGCCGGGTCGTAGGCGTCACCGTCCTCGAAGGCGAGCCGCACCCGCTCCCGGCCCGCCGCCTCGTCGTCGACGACCACGTACTCGACGCACTGGCCGGGATGGCGCTCGACGCCGAGCGACGCCGCCCGTTCGAGCGCCGCCTTCGCCCGGGTGGCCCCCCGGTACTCGTCGGCCCGCTTCGAGACGCGCTGGGTCACCGTGAGTCGGTCGGCCGAAACCGCCCCCCGTCGGAGCCGCGCGAGGTGGCGGGCGAGCCGCGCACAGACCGCCTCCGGGTCGCGCTCCCGGTCGAAGGCCGCGACGAGGTCGCGCTGGACGGCCGCGGTGAACGCCGACGTGCTGCGCTGTCGCGCCTCGATCCCCCGGAACTTGTAGGGGTCGTCGCCGCCGTCGGCCCACCGGCCGAAGTACCGCATCAGCGCCGACCCGCTGGCCCGCTTGCGCGGGCAGAACGCGATCCAGTCGAACCGCCCCTCGTACTCCAGTTCGATCCCGACGGCGTCGGTCACCTCGGCCGCGACCGTCCGGACCGGCGTCTGCTCGCGGTCGGGGTCGGCCCGGAGCCAGAGGCTGTCGACGATGCCGTGGACGACCTGCCAGCCGGCCGCTTCGAGGCGCTCCTTGGCCGTCAGCAGGATCTCCCGCGCGTAGGCGTTGATGGCCTCGTGGGCCTCGATGCGCCCGAACTTGGCGTGTCTGTACCCCTGGTAGCCGAAACACGAGACGAGCACCCACTTGACCGCCTCGACCTTCGCCGCCAGGGTATCGGTATCGCCTTCGCCCGCACGGAGCTGCCGCTTCCACCGCTGGCGGTCGTCGAGCAGTCCGCCGAGCACGTCGCCCAGAAAGCCCGGTTCCTCGCAGATGCTGTAGTCGAGTTCGGGCACGGCGTCGTTGTCGTGGCAGTCGCAGTCGACCGTCTCCGGCGAGACGTTCCGCTCGCGCATGATGTTGGGGAACAGCGACGCGAAGTCCAGCTGGTGGACCCCCTCGACGACGCCGGCCTCCGGCTGGAACGTGAACCCGCCCCGGTCGGCGTTCGACAGGGTCTCCAGCGACTTCCAGCGCTCGGTCTGGCGCTTCTGCCAGGGGGCCACCACGTCCCGCTCCCGGGCGCGGCGGATTTCCAGCGCCGTGAGGACGCCCCCGATGCTGTCCTTCGCGACCTCCGCCAGCGGCTTCCCGGTCTGTTCGACGAAGTACAGCAGTCCGGGCATGGCCGAGTGTCGGAGCAGGAAGCTGGCCGAGCGGTCGACGACCGCCCGGCCGGGGACGGCGAACCGCGCCGGCGAGTGGAGCGTCTTCCCGTAGCTCGTGACCGTGGTCTCGCCGGCGAGCCGCCGGTAGCCCGACCGTCGCCCCAGGTCAAGTCCCAGATCGGCGAGCAGCGGCACCAGGTCGGCCGACGACAGAACGAGCACGTCCGGGTCCCGCTCGGCGAGCGCGTCCCGCACCCGCCGGCGGACGGCGGCCGCGTCGTCGCCCGCCGGCTCCCCGTCGACGGTCAGCCCGGTCGGGTCGTCGGCCGCGAGCGCCGCCGTCGGGAGCGACAGCGAGAGCGTCCGCAGTTCCCGGTCCGGTAGCGGGTCGGTCCTCGTGTCGAGACAGTAGCGGAACCCCGGGTCCAGGTCCACGTCGAACAGCCGGACCGCCCCGGGCGCGTGGTCGCGGTGTTCGCGTTGCCTGATCTCCCGGGCGACCTGCCGAACCTCGTCGACCCGCTCGACGGCGATCCGGAGGACCGGCGAGCGGTCGTCGGCCCCGAGTTGGGTGAACGCCCGGTCGTCGTCGATGGCTGCGACCTTCGGGTCGGCGGCGAGTTCGTCCCGCAGCCAGTCGAGGTACCGCGTCCGGTCGTCCCGGGCCGCCGCGACGAGCGCGGGCCGGTAGTCGGGGTCGGCCACCGGGACGGCACCTCGTCCGTCGGCCTCCCAGCGGACGGGCGTCCCGTCGTCGCGGATATCAACGGTGATCGCCATCGTCACGGGATCCCTCGTCGTCCCCGACCGAATCGCTGTCGTCCCGGAGCGCCTCGATGTCGTCCCGGAGCGCCTCGATGTCGTCCCGGAGCGCCTGTACCTCCCGCTCCTGGGAGAGCAGGACGGCCATCACGAACGCCCGCCAGGGGTCCCGCGGGGCCTGCTGACTCGCCGCGTCGGCGTGGCTCCGGGCCCGCTCGAACAGCTCGTCGAACGCCGGCCGGTCGCGCCGCCGGAGCGACCGCCGGAAGGGCTGCCACTCCCGTTCGAGGTCGTCGATCTGCTCGCGGACGGTGTGTGCGGTCCGGCCCATCGGTCACACCCCCGGGGTCGCGCCGGTTCCGACCGCCACCGGGTCGGCTTCGTCCGCGCCGAGCAGGTCGACCCAGTAGGGGATGGTGGTCTGGAACCCCCAGTCGTGCCAGTACAGGTCCGTCCGGACGGACGCGCCGTCGAAGCGCAGTCCCGCCCGCGTCCGCTCGGCCTCGATACTCCGGTCGGCGACATCTCTGACCCGGTCGCGGTAGGTCGTCGCGGTCAGGACCACCGGGATTTCCAGCGCCCCCGCGAGTTCCGCGAGCAGTGCCAGCGTCGCCTCGACCATCGTCTCGGCCTCGTAGTCGGGCAGGTCGTCGTCCGCGTACAGCGACCCGACGTTCGGCGCGACGACCAGCCCGGTCCGCGGCGAGACCTCACCGGGGAGCGAGCGCGCGAGTTCGTAGTGCTGGTACCCGGTGAATGCCCGAGCCACCCGCAGCGAGCGGCTCGCCCGTCCGGGTGCGTGCTCCCTGATCGCCGTCGGCACGGCGGCGTTCCGGGCGTCCAGCCAGTAGGCCTCCGTCGTCCCGGACAGGTGGTGGCCGACGAGCCGGTACAGCGCCGCCGGTGCGCCGTCGTCGTCCAGATACGTCACGCCGGGGTCCAGCGTCGGAAACTGTCCGTTCACGTGCTCGGCATTCGACGTTGGGTACTTATACGCCAGCCTAGCCCGGAGTGAAAGTGGTCCTCTCTTTCGCGCGGAGTATTCGGCCGATCGGCAGAAGACCGATCAACCACTGCCGAACGGCACCGATCCCTCGAAAGACGGACGCTGCAGGCACCGGTTCGACTGCGAACGAATCGTCCTTTCAGAGGCGAGGCAGTCAAAATCGGCATAACCGAGATCACCGAAACACACAGTATTCTGTGTTCACATAGTTCCCTGTATGCCGACTATCACGGTCAACGTGGACGACGATCTCAAAGCGCGCATGGACGAGCACCCGGAGATCAACTGGAGCGAGGTCACGCGACAGGCCATCGAAGAGAAAATCGAGGCGCTCGAAGTGATGGACGAACTCACCAGTGAGAGCGAACTCACAGAGGGTGACGTGCAGGAGATCGCCGACAAGATCAACGAGAGCGGACGCGAGCGCGTCGACGGGGAATCGGCGTAGCAGGACGAATGAAGCTGGTCGTCGACGCAAACGTCGTCATCTCTGCCCTCGTCGCCGATTCGAAAACGCGGGAGCTCATCGTCACACTCGAACCCGGCCTCCTGACGCCCGCGTTCGTCTACGACGAGGTTGAAAACTACGAGGGGCTGATCGTGGAGAAGTCCGGGATGGAGCCGGACCGAGTGACACAGTTCATCGACCTCCTGTTCCAGTACATCGAAGTCGTCCCCGCCGACGATTTCTATCCGGCTATCGAGAGAGCAGACGAGGCGATCGGCAACACCGATCCCGACGACGTGCTCTATCTGGCGTGTGCCATAGCCAGCGATGCAGCCATCTGGAGTGATGATTCCGACTTCGACGAGCAGAATCTGGTCAGTACGTACTCGACGAGCGACGTGATCGACTCGTTCGACAGGCTTTAATCTACGACTGGTTTTCTGAGTTGCCGACTGTTTGGTTGTACGCGAACCCGGGGGAAATCCCCCGTCGTTCGAGCATCGAACGGGAACAACGGCGCTGCGTTTGATCGCCGGATAAGGTGGTCAGCGACCGGGCCAACGTCAGCCCCGAAGTGATCGAGCAGCACTACGACCGCAGGTCGGAGCGGGAGAAGATGGAACAGCGGAGGGACTACCTGGACGACCTGTAATCGAACCGCTGCCGCTCTCCATTTTTGCAGGCGACAGAATCTTCTGAGGATTGCCACACAACAATACATCGAGTACCTCGCCATCGGCGAATGCTGCCCGGCTAGTTACGTATCGACCATCGTGCACTGACGAAACGCGATACGCCAGCACTGTAGCGTCACAGAGAGAACTCTGGCCAGCTGAACTCGCGCCAGAGAGGGTAGAAGCCGTTCAGGGTGGATTGTCCGCCTCGTTCAGCAGTTCGAAGGATTCTGTTTCGTATGCGCGACGCCAGAGACTGTGGACGGCTCGTGTCACCAGTTTCGGCTCGGTAACGGTGATGCAGGAGCGCGGCGGGTTCTCTGACGGGGCGTCAGGCGGTTCGTGAAAGTGCTTGTCCGGAGCGTCTGGTTTCGGATGGAAGTCGAACCGAAAGTCAACATCCCGCTCGTCGGTGTGGTGGAAATTGTAGTATCCCCTTCGGTACCACCGCACGTCGAACCGGCACCAGTCTGCGTCTCCGATCCCGTCATCGAGGCGAACGACGAGTTCCGTCGGATCCAGCAGGCTGTCGAACCCTGCTTCCGAAACGAGGCCATCTAACCCCGTGAACTCCTCTCGGATCTGTTCCAACGCCGTATCGTCGAGCGGCCCGACTTCACCCTCGATATCTGCGTCGGGCTCCATCTATGCCGTCGATTGCTCGGTGTCGTCACTGAGCGCTCCTCGCTCACGCGTCGAGCCCTGGACGACGGTACTGGAATCTGTGGCACGAGCAGCAGCGGACTGGCTGTCGTCGGGGTCGAAGTCGTACAGCGAGAGTGCTGCCTGTGCGATCTCGAGGTTCTGTTCGACCTGTTGCCAGCGGGTGACGTCTTGCCAGCCGTCGTCGCCGGGGTCCAGTTCGAGAGCGAGTTCATCGACGTCAGTCACGTCGTACTGCTCTCGGAAGTCGCTCAGTTCTTCCTTGAGATTCTGGATGGCGTCCCGGATTTCGCTCTTGGTGTGTTCGCGGTGGATGGCCGAGATACGCCGCATGGCCAGCATCTGTGGAGCCCGCATGTAGCGGGTTCCAGAGTCCGTGTTCACTGCTTTGACGCGGCCCGTTTCCGCCAGCGCAGTGAGGTATTTCCTCGCAGTCGGCTCACTCACGCGTGCGCGATCGGCAATCGTGCTGACGGTCCGTAGCTCGGTGGTGACGTCGATGACGCTCCGGACCCGGTCAAACGTGGTCGTGTCGGATTTCCACTCCTCGATGGCGGCCTCATTCACGTCCCCTTCCCAGAGTTCGTCAGGGGCGTCGACGGTGGTCATGTATGCTAGCGACTAATCGGCCAGTGGCAAAAATACTTTCCTACGAAAAACCAATATTTTCTCTTGGTGGCCTCGGATGGCTAGAGTCCTCACGCACCTCGGTTTCTCAATCCCCTGTCTCGAGCGGTTGCTCCCGGGCACTCCGAATGTCCTCGAAGTACGGATCGACTGGCTTCATGTCGAGGACGACCTCCCGGAGGGCCTGCAAGACAGCGATGGCGAAAGCGTGCTGGAGATCGAGTTCTCGGGCAGCCACTCGATCTGACATCTCTCCCTCGGCGTATGGAATCGCGTACGTGAGTGTGGCCGCGAGTTTCCCCGGGCCGTGCTTTTCGAGCAGGAGGTCGAGATCCTGGTCCTGAGGTGAGCGGCCGAACGCTTCGATGAGGGTTGGCGTGACCGTGTATTCGTCGCCGTCGAGGTTGGCGGTGAGGGTGATCGGAACGGCCGAATACGTGTGCGTCTTCTGTTTTTCGTCTCGCGTCGCCTTCTCGCGTCGGAGCGGTACGTGGACGGCGACGGGACGGTCAAGCATATCCGGGAGATCATGCTGGATATCTACAACGTCGGAAAGCGGAAGTGGAACTGGACGGGCGAGCCGGTTGGTCCGCCCCTCGTGTCGCAGCTGCGGGAGAAAGCCGAGCGTGTTCGCTGGGGACCGGACACGCGCGACGAGGAATTCGCGTTGTTCTCGAAAAGCGGGTTCGTCGATGGGCTCGCTGACGACGTGGGCGACAATTGGTCGCTGTTCGGTCTGGGTGAGTTGGGAGGAGTTCTGTAGACGTATTCACCTCACCCCCGGACACTAATCAACTCACATAGAGGGTGAACCGATCCAGACTCGAACGAACAGTTCGAGGGGTAGTCGTCAGGCCATTCAGAGCGGCGTGTCATCGACTTCCTCATCGTCGTCGTAGGCCTCGGTAACTCCGCGTTCCTGCTCTTCCCTGTACTCGTCCCAGCTGTCACGCCACTCTTGCGTCGCCTCGAGGCTCTCCGCTCCGTGTCGAGTGTGCCGTTCCCGAATCCGAGCCAGCACGGGCGTGTTCATCGCGTCGCCCGCGATGACTGCCTGCCCGGGCGTTAGCCCCGGGAGTTCATCGAGGACGTCCTCGCCGGCGCTCTCGACGGACTGACGAATCGCCTGTTGGTCGTTCGGGTTCTGAATCTGCATGATGACCTGCGTGCCGCACTGCGACAGTACGTCGGCGTCGAGTTTGGACGGGCGCTGTGAGATGATTCCGACGCCGAATCCGAACTTCCGGCCCTCGGAAAGGATCGTCCGCAGAATGCCGAGGGACCGCGCGTTTCCGTCGGGAGCGAACCGATGGCCTTCTTCCAACAATGTGAACAGCGGGAAGTCGAGTCGGTCGTCGTCACCGCGCATCGCCCGCTCGCGCGCCTCGTAGAGCTTCCGGAGGAGCGCGGCGGCGAGCATCTGCTGGTCCTCTTCCGAGAGCCGGTTCAACTTGAGCACGGTGACCTGTCCCGGAGCGACGAGGTCAGTCAACTCCTCCCTGGCTGCACGCACGAACAGGTCCCGACCGAGCGCCCGCTGGAGGCGCCACTCGAGCGCGCTCGCAGTGTCGCTGTCCTCGCCATCGACGTGGTAGCACTCGGCGACGATATCGTGGACGCTGATGTCGTTGCTCTCTTCCTGGAGGTTCCGCCAGGCGTCGTGGAGCACGTACTTCATCCGGTCGCTCGGACCGTCGAGCAGCGCGAGCAGGTCGCCGTAGTTGAGGTCGGGGATGGCGATGTTGATCTCGTCCGGCTGGATGATGTTGACCTCGGGCGTGTAGTCGCCATCCCTGAACACCGACGCGTGCTCGTCTTTGCGCACGTCCGGGAGCGTGTCGTACTCGCCGTGCGGGTCGAAGACGAGCATCGCCGCCCGCGACTGCGGGCGCATCATCTCCTCGATGACGACGCTCGCCGTGTACGACTTCCCGCTGCCCGTCGAGGCGAGGATGGCGAGGTGTGTCGAGGAGAAGTCGTCGACCGGGAGGAAGACGTTCGCGTCGCCGGCCGGCCGGTTGAGCAGCCACCCGACGTGCGCGAGTCCGCTGTCGCTCTGCCAGTCGGCGTTGGGCAGGACCGCCTCGAGGAACTCGTCGTCCGCGAGGTGAACCCTCGATCCCGGGTCTGGGAGCGACCGGGGGTTCGTGAACGTCTCCAGGTCTTCGTCGAAGTACCCGACGGTCCGGGCGGTCACGCGGTCGATCTCTACGTCGCCGCTTGGCACGCCGAGCGCTCCCGCAATTTCGTCCGGTTCGACTGCCGGATCCGCGAGGAAGTCACCCGGCAGGCCCCGCTCCTGTTCGGTGTTCGTGACGCGAGCGAGGACGTCGCGCTGTTCGCCTTCGACGACGGTGTCGTAGACGACGAACTCTCCCGTCCGAACGTCGATGTCGTTCGGGACGATGAACTGGAACTCGTCAGCCGAGTCGCCGGGCTTCTCGACGGTACCCACCACGGTGTCCGACGCTGCGGCGACGTCCCGGCTGGTGGGCGGCGTGGGTACGTCGCCACTCATCGCACGACCCCCCGATCCGAGTTCGCTTCCCAGCGGACCTTCTGCTCGATGACGTCCAGCATGTCCTCGTCTGCGGGCGTGTCGCTCCGGAGGCGATCGATCAGTGAGAGGGTCACTTCAGCTCCGAAGCGGTCGGCCGTGGAGATGAGCCGGTCGTAGTACTGCACGCGGAGCGAGCCTTCGGGGAAGTGGAACTGCCGGAACCCCTCGGTCGAGAGCGTGGACACCGAATCGTCGATGTCGAGCGTCCACCGCGGCATCTCCTGTTCGACGTCGGCGAGGCTGTATCCGTCACCCTCCGTGTGGGACGAGAGTCGCGCGAACCCGAGGAACGCGACGCCGAGCAGCGTTCGCTTCTCGTCCACGTATCCCGGGACGAACATCTCCTGGTCGGGGTTCGAGAGGCGCGGTCCCTCGCGCCCCTGGTCCGGATCGACGAGCTGGGAGTCGTAGACGACGCCGACGACGGCGTACTCGTTCCCACGAACTGTGGTCGTGCTGTACACCGGCTGACCGAACTCGTAGTCCTGCTTCTCCGGCGGTCGCTCGCGCTCCCGTTCCCGGTACACCTCGACGACGTAGTCCATTTGGGAGTGCGACTCCGCGACTGTGCCGAGCGTGAGATCGCTCTCCGTGAGTGCCGGTTCCTCTGAGGAAGACTCGTTCTGTGTCATAGTGATGGGTTTCGGGTGAAGCGGTCGGATCGACTGTTCATCGGCGGCGGCGCTCCTTGCTCAGGTTCTTGGCGTTCCACTCGATCGGCAGGCCCTCCTCCTCGGCGAAGTTCTGGACGAGGGCGAGGAATCGCCGTTTCGCGTCGGCGTCGAGCACGGCGTTCGCGTCCGCCTGCTGGACGATCTCCGGATAGCCGCGGCCGATGCCGGCCTCCGCGCGGACGACGTCGAACACGTACTCGACGATGCCGTCGCGGAGCACCCATCCCGGGAACTCGAGGTAGTCCATCGCGTCCCCGTCGGGGATGTCGAGGTACCCGAACAGCACGTCGGTGGCGAACTCGTACTCCTCGCCACGATACCTGCACTCCATAGCGTCGATCGTCCCGTCCTGCCGGTGGACGAAGGCCTGCGAGCGGTCGCCCCAGTTCTCGGTGAACCCTTCCAGGATGCGGGAGTCCGCGACGAACTGTTCGTCTCCCAGCCGGTCGCGGTACGTTCGGCGGAGCAGTTTCGCTACGTTCGTCCGACTGCTGCCGGCGGAGTAGCCGACGACCGGAACGCCGTGGTGCTCGCTCGCGGCCAGCACCCGGGACATCGTCCGCCGGTAGTAGCTGTCCCGAACTTCCGGCGAGTACGTGTTGGCGAAGGTGGGCACGAGCGGCCCGTCGTAGATGACGACCGGCGGCGGGTCGAGGTCGGCGAACGCCTCGATGCAGTCGATGACCGTCTCCCCCTCGTCGCGGTAGCGTTCGTGCCCGGGTGCCCGCCCGTCGGTGTATCTGATGCCGTCTTCCTCGTCCGATTCCTGAGTAACCGCTTCCGGGCCGAGGATGCGGGCGTCGAGTCCCTCCTCGTAGTCGCCGTTCTCGTGGTGGTGGTTCGCGTTCCAGGCGACCTGCACCAGCCCGAGCGGAACCGTGAACTCGTCCGCCGGCCCGAGTTCCGACCCGTCGGCGGCGATGGTCGTCACGCCCTCCAGCACGTCCTTCGCGTACTCGTTCACCGCCTCGTGGTTGTCCCACGCGGCGGACTCGTCGAACCCGACGACCGGCGAGTCGTTCTCGTCCCACTCGTCGGTCGGCAGGGCGCCCGGATACCGATCCGGCCCGAGTTCCGCCCGGAGCGGGGTCGCGTTGTGCTCCTCGAGCGCGTCGCGTAACGCTTCACGATATCGCTCGACCGTCTCTTCCTCGTCCTCGGCGAATTCCCGGATTTCCCCAGCATGGTCGCGGAGGTCGTCGAGGACCGCTTCGGGATGGAACGGCATTACTCCGACACCACCCGGGTCACCTCACGGTCCTCGTCCTTCTCGAGTTCGATCGTCCGCTCGGTCATCGACTCGAACGTCCGGTCGTGACTGACGACGAGGAGCTGGTTGAGCTGGTCGAGGTCGTCCAGCTGGTTCACGAGGTTCTGCTTTTTCTGCTGGTCGAGGTTCGCGGTGGGCTCGTCGAGGAACGCCACGCCGACGGACGCCAGCTGTTCGAGGATTGCGAGCCGGACGGACAGCGCGGCGGCCATCTTCTCGCCACCCGAGAGCGTGTCGAAGGGCTTGTTCTGCCCGCGGACGCGAACGCGCAGGTTGTACGTCTTGTCCCAGACGAGCGTCTCCGTCGGGTTGCCGCGGAGCTGCTGGAAGATGGCGTTCGCGCGGTCGCCGATCTCGCTGGTGATGAGGTCGCGCAGGTCTTCGGCACCCTGCTGGAGGCTGTTGCGCGCCCACCGAGCGAACTCCTGGTCGCGCTCTAACTCGGTGACTTCGTCTTCGAGGCCCTGCTTGCGCTCCTGCTTCTCTTCGAGTTCCGCGAGTTCGTCTCGAGCCTCTTCGAGGTCTTCCTGCGCGTCGTCGAGTTTCTGCTCGGTCTTGGCGTGTTGCGTGTTCAGTTCCCCGAGCTCTTCCTGGACCTCGTTGAGTCGTTCGGCGTCGAACTCCTCCTGAAGCGACTCGACGCGATCCTCGACGTCGTCGCGTTCCGATTTCAGTTCCTTGAGTTCCTCCTGTTCGTCTTCAACTTCCTGCCGGCGGTCGGGGAGCTTCGCCGCTTCGTCCTCGTTCTTGACGTACTTCGTGTGAGCGTCCGCCGTCTCGTCGATGACCTCTTTAACGCGGTCGATCTCGTCGTCGAGTCCCTCGTACTCCGCTAAGTCGTCCCGGAGTTCGCGGTACTCGACGCGTTTCTCACCCAGCTCGTCCCGAGTGTCGCGGAGCTTCTCCGGGACGTCGTCGGCGCTTTCGACCGTGGCCTTCGCCGTGTGGTAGTCATCGACGACGCCTTCGAGGTCGTCCAGGTCGTCTCGCTTTTCCGGCAGTGCTGCGACTTCGTCCTCGAGTTCGTCTCGCTCGTCTCGGAGCTCCTGTTTCTCCTCGCGGAGGTCATCGATCTCCCCTTCGACACGTTCGAGTTTGTCTTCCAACCGCGGGATTTCATCGACTGCTTCCTTAGCGTCCTGTGCCGACTCGATTTCCTCTTCAATCTGTTCGATATCTCCCTCTACCTCGGGGAGCTCGTCCTCGGTGATTTCCTCGATCCGGCCCTCGTTTCGCTCGATGACCTTCTCGCGGTGGTCGGGCGTGACCGGCCGGTCACACGTCGGACAGGACACTTCCGACTCCTCGTCCAGGTCGAGCTCGCGGAGTTCCTGATTCTGGTCGCGGAGATTATCCCTCTCGTTCTCCAGCCGCTGCTCTCGAGCGATGAGGTCTTGCCGCTCCTCCTGGAGGTCAGAAAGCCGCTCGGCTTCCTCGCGGTTCGCCTCGGCGTCATCTATCTCCGCTTCGATCTCGTCGGCTTCCGCTTCCAGTTCCTCTATCTCGTCGTCTATTTCTTCTAGCCGCTCGTCTATCTCCTCGATGCGGTCCTCGTCGTCTTCGAGGTCGCTGATCTGTTCCTCGAGTGATTCGTACCGGTCTTTCTTGGGTTCCAGTTCCTCGACCGTCTCCCGTGCCTCTCGTACCTCTCGTAAGTCCTGCTTGTGGCGACTGATCCGGTCTTTCAGACGGTCGATCTGACCCCCGAGGTCGGAAAGATCGTCTTCCAGCTGGTCACGCTCGTCGCGTTTTTCCTCGAGATCGCCGAGTCGGTCCTGCGCGTTCTCGTGGCGCTGGTAGTCGTCCTCGATATCCTCGATAATCTCCTTCGCTTCTTTCGCCTCCTCACGCCGTTCCTTCGCCTTTTCGAGAGCATCCCGCTGCGCGGGAATCTTCGTCTCTTCGAGAGACTCCAGTTCCTGCCTGGCTTCCCGGAGGTTGTCCTCGAGTTCCTCCAACTCTTCTTCCTCCTCCTCGAGTTCTTGAATCTCCTCGTCGAGCGACTGGAGTTTCTGCTCCAGTTCTTCCACGGCCTCCTCGTGTTCCTCTACTTCGTCCTTGACCTCGGGAAGATCCTCGAGCTTGGCTTCGAGTCGCGTAATCTCCTCTTCGAGTTCATCGATGTCGCCCTCGAACTCCTCCTCCAGCCCGCCGAGTGACTTGTAGGCTTCCCGGTATCGTTCGATGTCGAACAGCGGGTCGAACGTGTCGATTCGCTCGGTCTCTGTCTTGGTGAAGTCCGAGAGGAAATCCGTCTGCGGAACGCCAACGCTCCGTTCCCATGCTTCGGACAGGTCGTCGGGGTTGTCGATACCGAGTTGGTTGCAGATCCAGTCTTTGACCTCGCTGTTCGTGTCCAACCCGAGGTTATCGCCGTTCTCGTCCAAGACGTCGTACTTCGACCGTCCCGCCCAGCGGCGAACGGTGTACGTCTCTCCCGTCGCTCGGTTCGTGAACGTAACCTCGACGTGTCCGGAACTCTCGCCGTCGCGGACTAACCGATCCTGATTTCGGAAGGGGTGGGTATCGAAGAGCGCGTACCCGACCCCCTCCTGAATAGTGCTCTTTCCAGATCCGTTGTCGCCGAGGATGGCCGTCACGCCGTTCCCCAGGTCGATCGTCGTCTCGTCGCCGTAGCTCTTGAAGCTCTCCAGCGTGACCTGATCGATGACGATACTCATTCGGAACTCACCTCGTTCGTCGCGTCGTCCGTGTTCTCCGCGTCGGACGCCTCTCCGGGTCCCTCCGGGAAGAGTTCACGACGCCGCTCCCGGAGGTAGTCCGCGACCTCCGCGACGCCCTGTCCGTCCTCGTTGACCAGCCCCTCGACGTGATCCAGCGTTTCCGCGACCTCTTCCGCTTCCGCGCTGTACCTGGATTCGCCGGCGATCGTCGTGAACACCCGCTCCTGGAGAGCGTCGGTGTTGACGGTCCCGTCCGGGTTGAACGCCTCGCCGCGCTCGAGGTCGCCGAGCAGGTCCTGAACAGCCTTCCGTTCGGTGTGGTTCGTCGGTTGGACGTACAGCGCGTCCAGTTTGTCTTCGGCGAGGTCAGTGAGCGTCTCGACGTCGAACGTGGTGTGGTCGAGCAGGAGCGTCCCCTCGAAGCGGACGTTGATGACCGGGTCCCGCCGGTTCCCTCGGCCGTCGCGGTGGACATCGCGCTGACAGACGTCTTCGACGTCCGGCCGCGCGTTCTCCAGTTCCGTTTCGAAGTCGGCGCGAAGATCCTCGAACGTGCGGTACCCGGACACGTCGAAGTTCAGCGTGTGGTACGGGCGGCGCTTCGAAAGCTGATGTTCGGCGGTGTCGGCGATGGTGTCGTAGACGTAGTAGCCGTGGCTGTCGTCCCACCGTCCCTCCTGGATATCGAACGCTTCCAGGCTGCCGGGGTTCCGGGCCACCGTCCCGCTCTCGAACTGCTTGTGGATGTGGCCGAGGGCGAGGTAATCGACGAAGCCTTCGAGATCGGTGAGGGCCGCACGCGCCACGTTTGCTCCCAGGTCAGGGACTGCGTCGTCAACGCCGAAGTGAGCGAGGAGAATCGTCGTGTCCGGTTCCCCCTCGCTCTGGTTCACGGCTTCGATGCCCTCCGCGACGTTCGGGAGGTCGCGCTCGATGTACGCGCCCCGGTACTGGAGGCCGAAGCAACGGACGACCTCGTCGTCGCCTTCGAGGTCCACGTAGCCGCCTCCTCCCTGCCGCGGATCGGTGACGTCCGTCGGCGCAAAGGTTGCCCGGTCGCCCGATAGCTCCGCCGATAGAAGCGTTATCAGCCCCTTGTCGTTCAGGTACTCCAGCCACGTCAGATCCCGCCGACGGCTCATGTTCTCGTCGTGATTGCCGGGCGAGACGACGACGGGCTGCTCGACGTCCTCGAGTAACGCTTCGGTCTGCTGGAGCGTCTGCGGGCGGATGTCTCTGGAGTCGAAGAGGTCGCCCGGTATCAGAATCGCGTCCGTGCCTCGCTCGCGCGCCTGCGACAGGAAGTGCTGGAACGACAGGCGAGCGTCCGTTTCCCGTTGTTTGAGGCCGTACTGGCGGTGACCGAGATGGATGTCGGCGGCGTGGGCAATACGCATGATGTTAGAAACCTCCTGTGGGGAACCCTCCGAATTCCGGTAACAAACCTGCAACCGGCTGGGTCTTTCTCTGCATAGTATTCGACAGTCATGTCGTCTCCCACGGCAATGTTAAATGTGCCCACGCCGGGGTGAAAGTGGTCCATCGGTCGGATTGATGTGGCGACCCCGATGACTCCAGACCAGTACCCTCGCTCGCTGTCATCTAAATCTTAGCGAACCGCACGACGTCGGTGACCCCCATCACGGAACGTGATGAAATCAAATCGGCAAAACGGGCGGTGATTTAAATACGTCGTACTGCCGTCTTCCAAATGTTGCCCGTTACGCAAAATGATGGGCGCTGCAGGCCCTCGGAACCCCAATATTCGGTACTTTCGTGGATTCAGGTTGGGTGTTACTCATCGTCGATGAACTCCCATCGGCGGTCTGCCTTCTCGCGCTCGTTCGCTCGGTCGTAGTGCTTGTCGAGGATCTCTTCCGAACAGTCGAGACGGTCCGCGACCACCCCGCGCGGCACGCCGTCGTTCCGGTACTTCGTCACCCGCCCCTTCCGCACGTCGTGGGTCGAGCGGGCGGACGGGCAGGAACTCATCCCGGTGTGACGGGCGTACTCGCAGGTATCCGGGTCCTCGTCGTGCGGACACTCCTCGCCGATCTTGCACGGCCGGGTCCAGCGGTAGAACGCGTTCCGGATACACGTCGCCGACAGACGGCCGGCCTCCGTCGTCACGAGCGGCGTCCGGCCGTGTTCGTCGGTCGCTTCCACACGCGGCCCATCGATGTAATCCTGTAGGACTCGCGCGACTCGCTGGCTGATACGGTTGTACCGCTCCCCCTGGTCGTCGTTCTTGAGCGGGGTTCCGGTCTCTGGCCGGTGTCGGTACCGCAGCCCGGGCTCGTCGCTATCGAGTTCTACGTCGCCCAGGTCGAGCGCGCGGACCGCGCCGAGCCGGGCGCCGGTGTGCCACACCAGGACCCAGATGACGTGATCGCGACTCGCGTACTCGTAACTGCTCAGGTAGTCGAGAATCGGCGGGATCCGCTCCGGCGGGAGCCACGAGTCCGACACCTGTTCGTTCCGGCTCAGGGTCGGTAGCTGGACCTTCTCGTACAGGTCCTGAGGGACGGCCTCGATTGACGCGCAGGTCCGCAGGAACGACCGTATCGTCGTCAGGGCCGTGTGGACGGTCCGGGCCGCCAACTCGTCTTCGCCGCGGGAGTAGCCACCGTTACGACGCCACCGCCGGAACTCGTAGATGTCCCGGCCAGTCACCTCGTCCATCGAGTCGATACCACCCTCTTCGCGGCACCACTCCACCCACGCCCGGAGGTGGCTCCGGTGGCCCTTCTCCGTCCAGTCCGCGGCCGTATCCTCCAGGCTATCCAGATGAAGCTCGACCGCCTCTTTGGGCGGGATAGAGACGAGATCGTCGTCGCTCATCGTCGCACCCCCAGGGCTTCGAGCGCGTCCCGCAGCATCTCCTCATCGGCGCCGTTGGCTGCGTGGACCAACTGGCGGACGAGACGCTCGTTTTTCGGACTCTTCGGCGGGTCCGGCCAGGGGACACCCCGAACCTCCACCCACAGGTCATACATCGCTCGTTCATCGAGGACGATCTCGACGCGCTCATCTTCGCAGGTGACCGCCAGAACCCACTCGTCCAGATTCCGAGTCGGTCCGTAGCTCACCGATGGACGCTCGTCGGAGACGACGAACTCGCGCGTCACGCCGATCCCTCCCGATAGTCGAGATCACGGTCATAGGGTCCGGCAGGCGTCAGCAGTCGCACCTCGTCGCGACGGAGTAGGTCGTCGTTCCGCTTGTCGCGCAGCTCGTCGAAGACGCCGTCGACGCCCTCGGCGCTGGCGCACTTCGAACACCAGAAGTGGTGGTTCGTGGGTTCCCAGGAACGGTGCCCACGAGGACAAGTGAACCGCCACCGGTCGTGGCGGTCTTCGATCTGGACGACTTCCTTCTCGTTCTCCGACATAGCCGGGCGTGACTGAATGTCGGGGACGTAAAAGGGGTAATCCAGACGCGCGTAGTGAAAGTGAAAGTAAAGCGATTCAGCCCCCGTCCCGGCAAAATCGCGGATTTCGCCGGTGAAAGTAAAACGGGGTAGCGGGCTGTTCGTCGTGCCACCTGACTTACGGCGGCGTGCATCTCTCGTTGTCATGTGTTCGCTCGCGAGAGCGACACCCCGGCCGACGGGTAGGGTCGTCGGCCACCGACTCTTTCTCGCGGGAGCAACGTCCCGCCAGCCCGGTGTGACGCTCTTGGCTCGACTGTTGGACCCACCTCACTTAAAATTACTCAACGGATCCGTTATCTATCAAGAACGGATATGCTATCTACCGACAACGTATCAAAAACCGTTAACCAGAGTGAATCGATTCGCGGACCATGCGTCCGCGGGTGGACTGGATGAACCAAACCGACGACCGGATTCTCGAACTCTTAGAGGAATCCGGGTTAGAACTCTCACCCGTTGTAATTTCGAGAAACCTCGATTACTCACGTTCGTGGGTGTCTCAACGGCTTACAAAGCTATCAGAAGCCGATCTCGTGACGGTAGCTGACGGTAGTTACTACTCAATCACAGACAAGGGCCGGAACTATCTTGACGGAGAGCTGGACGCAGACGAGATCTGACGCGTAATTCTATACGGACTGGTATCTATCCTAGAGAATCAAGTAGCGTCTGCCACGTTTGTGAATGAGGACTAATCTGTATGTCCGATACCAAGGGATCACAAGGCAGCGATGACGGAGATCGGTCTTATCGATTTTCTGTAGGCCAACGGGTTTATGACCGGGATAAAGAGGGCCAGACGAGTATGGTTATAGTGAGTCAACCAGGGGAGACAGCGAAAAACTGGGATATTCCAGGTACTGGTCAAACTGTTGCTGACTTCAACGAAGGATACGATCCGGAAGCCCTTGTTTGCGAAGTCGCATTTGAGCAAAATCTGAGTGATACGCTTTCAGAATGGGAATCGATGGGTCCCGAAGATCTCCGAAATGCCGTCAAGGATGCCTCAGTTAAGACTTACACCTATCCTGAGTCGCGTCTATTCCGGGAAACAGCGACACTACCGGACAATATTCAAACGTACCACGAACTGATTTGCTATCAAAATGCTCGACTTATCCAGTTGGCAGCTGGTGTCTCTCATGCTGGCTTTCTCTGGAAGCGGTACAATCAACTCAAAGACGGCGAGTATGAGATGGCTTCAATCACGAAGGAAGACAAATACCAACTCAAGGAAGATTTCGGAGTTTGCATCTACTGTAAAGAAGAGACGGAAACAACCTTTGACCACGTAATCCCGATCTCCGAAGGCGGTGACGATTCTATCAGTAATCAGGTTCCGGCATGTCAGGCCTGTAATTCCTCAAAGTCGAATCGGGATGTTATCGAGTGGTGCAAGGAAAGGGGTGAGCCTGTTCCTCGGATCGTCTGGGGGAAGTATCTGAAACAGTATCGAGAGCAACTTCAGGAAGACGATAAACTGCACAAGGAAATCCCGACTGACGAGAGAGAGAAGTGGGACGGAGTGGAACTTCAGCGAAATATCACCGAGCGAATCCACAAACGGGAAACTGACGGTCGTCGATAGATCTTTCTCGTTGATTCAATAGAAATCCCTAATCTTCCCGCATTCGCCACAGTTCCGCTTTTATTTCGAAACTTACCGCCAACCCGAGAGTGAATATTCCCCCAAGCACGGCCCCACCAGCCGTGAGAAGCCCTGCTTTCGCGGACTGTGCTTCCTCACGGAATACCGCTTGCCCAACTGGACCTGTTGCCTGAATCTGTTCAATAGTCAACCATGCGTCGATACCCCGGACTAATCCGAACCCAAATAGTACAATTGTGAGTAGCGCAGTGATTCCAGAGCCTATGTTGTTTTTCGTCGACTCTTCCATAATCCCCGGCGAATTTCTAATCTCATAAAACCACTTCATAACCGGCCGAATTCAAGTAAGTCCGCTCACTCTCTCTGGACCCCTATTGTTTCCTTAATAACTGGTTCGTACGTGCCGGGAATCGTCAGCGTGTCCGCAATCTCCCGTTTCTGCGCGACCGTCAGGTCGTCGCGAGCGAGCACAGTTCGGATTCCCTCGTCGATTCGCCGGGCGAAGTCGGCCGACTGCATGAGCGCGGTAGTCTTGTTGCACCCCCAGAACTCGGCGGCCTGCTCAATGGTGTCAGTCCGGTGCGCGTGCTTGCCGTCTTCGCGGATTCGCATACCGACCGCTCGTGAACACGAGGCCAAAAAGCAGGTCTGAGCGAGTAACTGGAACCCCGATCACTAATAAAGCCCATACTGGCCCACAGCCCACAGCGTTCGGAGCTGGGGTTCGGAGCCCTCCCCGGGCACCGAATATGCACACGGCGCGATCTCCCTCGTGTGCATATCGCGTCGAACGTTTCTCTCGACGCGCAACCGGAGGCGGTCGCGGCCAAACACGGTCGCAGCGGGTTCGCGGGGGAGAAGTGATCCCGGCATGGTCAGACGCGGAACGTGATCGTCCCGTCGTCCCAGTCGATGCCGTCGATCTTCAATTCGTCACCCTTCTCGATCCCGAACTCGTTGACGAACCCGGCGGGAAGACTCGTACCGAGCGTTCCGGGGCCCTGTTCCGTGACGGTACGGGAGTACTGCTTTTGACCCGACATGTGGTTACCGCTCGTTTGCCACTTATCAAAAGCATTCCCGGTGGGTGAACCCGTCTCTATCTATTCTCTCCCTATCGTCTACCGATTCTCTGTGTAGAGGTTCCCCTATTATCTCGCTATCCTCGCGGCCAATTTGGAGGGTGTGAGCCATATGATGGATGTTCCGGCGGCTTCCGCCGGGGTACCCCTACCCGCATCCGGTGGGGGTGGTAAAAAGATGGATTCGGACACTCAACACGGCGAAAACGAGGCGAATAGCGAAAACACAGAGGAACGACCGACGTGGCGCGACTGGCGCAACGTCGACGGGGGCGCGGCGTGACCCGCGACGGCGAGGTCGCGGTTCGACAGCACGGTCAGGAGACGGCTGTCGCGACGCCTGGCCTGGGCGAGACGGTTCTCGTGGACGCCGACGGCGACGAGCCGACGGTCCACGTGCCGACCGGCGTCGCCGTCGAGTACCACGACGGCGCTGGCGACGAGCTCAAGACCGACGGCGGCCGCCTGGCCGACCGGACAGAGGTCGCCGCCGAGGGCTTCGGCCTCGAGGCGGACGAGACCCGCCGGCTGGCGTACATCTCGGCGGTGCTGTTCGTCGCGACCGGCTGGACGGCCAGCTCGGGCAACGCGGTTATGACCGGACTGGTCGGGCTGGCGGCCGTCGTGATCGGCGGGCTGGCCTGCCTGGCGCTACGGAGTGGTCCGGCGTGACCAGCGACGACAGCGGCCGGCTCGACACGATCATCGAGGGCATCGAGGAACACGGCAGCGGGTCCATCCGTGACGACGTGCTCCTGGACGTTCTCCGCGAGCAACGGAGGGAGCCGTGACCGACGGCGAGCCGCGGGGGCTCGCCTGTTCCGACGCGTTTCTCGAGTACCTCGAATCGTTCCGCGAAGCGTACCCGAAACTCGGTGTACAGGCACCTGAACAGTGGCAGACCAACGGAATCCATGATTTCAGCACAACTTAGACGGAGAGGTATCGCAGCGCTCGCCGTATTCGCGGCCATCATGGTCGCGACGGCGACACCAGCCGCAGCGGCGTCGCCGGGGCTCAACTTCTCGAGCGACAAGACGCCCAACCCGACGATCGTGGAAGACGAGCTGACCGTCCACGAGCACGACCGGGCGATGATGGACGACCCGCTCGAGTACTACAACGACGCGGGCGAGGTGACGACACTCAACGCGTCGGTGAACTCCTCGCAGACGACGCCGGTCGGCCTCCGGTTCGACAAGGTCGACGCCGAGGCGTTCGCTCAGTTCCCGCGCGTCGACAACGAGGGCGACAACGACGCGACGTGGACCAAGGCGAGCGACTGGACCACGTCGTCGGGCGCCAGCTCGTCGGTGTCGGTGGCCGAGGCTGACGCCGACGGCGTCGAGAAGGTCAACGTCGACGCGTCGGTTGCCAGCGGCGAGACGGCGACCGCGACGTTCGGCGCCAACGTCTCGCTCGACTCGGATCCGAACAAGCGCGTGCTCACCTTCGGTGGGAACGTCAACGAGCTGGCGAGCGGCGCGACCGTCGAGGTGCGCGTCGTCGACGGCGACGGTGACTACCGCTACGCGGAGATCAGCTCGTCGGTGGCCGCATCCGACGAGACGCACATCGCCAACGGCACCGGCAACGGGTTCGTCTTCCAGGAGCGGATCAGCAACCTGCCGCTCGCCGGGAGTGGCGACGGGGCTCTCGACTCGATCCAAGAGATCGACGTGGTCGCCAGCGAGGCGAACGCCGACGTGACCGTCTCCTGGCTCGACGCCGACCGCAAGGGCGAGGTCGACCTTGCGGAGATCGAGCGCGACACGGACGGCGACAGCGAGCTCGAGACGACGACGGTCACCAACATCTGGCAGTCCGGTCCGACCAACATCACCGGGCTGTCGACGCTGGGCGACACCTTCGACGAGGCGTCGATCGCCGACCTGCACGTCTACGACGTGCGCTACGCCCTCGAGGACGTGACCGACGAAAGCGAGTACTCGGTCAACTTCTCGAGTGCGGACGCCTACTCGTATCCCGAGAAGCTGGAGCTCTACGCGGACCTCCAGGTGCCGACGGCGATCGACCTGAGCCACGGCGACCTCACGCTGGAGTTCGACCAGGGTCTCATCAACGAGCGCTACGCGGTGCTCGAGGTCGGCAGCGGCGTCGACTCGTCGACGGACTTCGGCAACACGTCGGACTCGGCCATGACCGGCATGACGAGCGCGCTGTCCGGCCAGGACACGACCGCGGAGCTGGTCTCGTCGGCGACCGCCGACACGAACTACCGCATCCACGCGGTGATCCTCCTCCAGACTGAGGAGGTCGACACGATCATGTCGACTGCCGGCGCGGTCGGTCCGACCGGCGGCGGTGGCGGTGGATTCCTGGGCGGCTTCTGGGGTCAGCTCACGGCTGTCGTCGGAACGGTCCTCGGCGGAGCATGGATCTCCCGGTACTTCGGCGGAGGGAGCTAACATGTCCGCGGCCGGTGGCCCACGCGTTCGCCGGCTGTTCGACCGGGCGGCGGAGGCCGGCGACCTGCGGACGGTGATCTTCCGCGGCATCGGCGCCGTGCTGTTCGCCGCCGGGAGTGCCGTCGCCTCGGGCGTGCTGACGGTCGCCGACCTGATCATCATCCCGCTGTCGGCGCTGGCGAACGCGGGCGGCGCGTTCGTCGAGGCGACCTTCGGCGGCGCCGCTCAGATCATCAACTTCGGCGCGATCGCGACAGCGCTGTCACTCGGCCCGGGCGGGATGTTCAACCTCGGGCCGCTGTCGTTCGCGGCCGCGATCGGTTCGGTGCTGCTGGCGCTGTACCTGGTCGTGGCGTATCTGAGCGAGGACCCGACGGGTAACTTCGTCCCAGGTATCCCGTTCGACATCCCTTCGCCGGGGTTCGCGGGGCCGGAGGAAGACGACGAGGACGGCTAAGATGGTCGATCCCAGCGAGTACGTCGACGGCGTGCGGATCCGCTGGAGGCGCGTAGCGACGACGCTGCTTGGTGCGACTCTCCTCGCGTACTTCCAGGGCGCCGTCGCGACGTTGCTCTCGGCGGTGAACATTCCGCTCCGGCTGCTGGGCGGGCTCGGGGAGTTCCTGGGCCAGCTCGTCGCACTCGTCGCCGGCTTCCCGGCGGTCGTGATCCGCAGCGGCTGGGCCGGCGCCGCCGAGTTTGTGCTCGAGGCTGGGATCGCCGGCTACGTGTTCGCGATCGGGCTCGTGCTGCTGACACTATACCTCGCAACGCGGGTGATCCAGAGTGCCACCAACTGACGGCGACGGTGGGACGATCATCGGGATCCCGACGGCGTGGCTCGCACCGCTCCGCGAGCTGGTGGCGCTCTACCGCGAGTACGGGTCGCTCCCGCGGGCGGTGTTCTCGCTGATCGCGACGTACCTCGTCTCGTCGGTGTTCGGCTTCGGCAGCTGGATCGTCGCCTCGGTGCTGTCGGTGTTCGACATGGTGACGCTGGCGCTCGCGTGGGTCCAGGTCCAGCTGTCGAGCGCGTTCGCGTTCGTCGGCATCGACATCCTCGGAGCCCTGCGGTGGGTCCAGCTGGAGCTGGCCGCCGGCGCTCAGGCGGCCGGACCGCTGGCGCCGCTGGTGACGATCGCTATCGGCTCGATCGCGCTCGCGGTGACGTATCGCGCGCTGATAGCGCTGGTGGGCGAGCTGCCTGGCGGCAGTTCGCTCGTCGATTTCCTGGGGCTGAGATGATATGCAGGTGATCGAGAGACTCAAACACCCGTTGACCGGGCTCGCAGTGGTCGTGAGCGCTCTGGGACAGCTGAGTTTCGGCGCGTTCGAACCCGCGTGGGCGCTCATCTCGGCGACGGCGACCTACTGGTTCCCGGCGCTGGCGACCAGCGGCGCGACGCTCCTGCCAGAGCTCGGCTTCCCGAACCTCGGGACCAACCTGCTGCTGGCTTCGGGGCTGGTCTACGTCGGGGTACAGCTCGACAAACTGATCGACAAGATCCAAGACTGGAGAGAAGACAGATGAGACGGACTGATACGGCGGAAACGGCGCACAGACAGCCCTCGGAGCGAGGGCGCAACACCCTACCCGCATGCGGGGGTGATCGGAGTGCCTGCTAACATCCTGGCGGGGCTGGACCTCGTCGGCGGGCTGCTGATGGGGCTGCTGCTGATGCTCCTGATCGTCCTCGGACGGTTCCTCGTCGCCTACGCTCGGGTCCGGGACCGCCGCGACGCGCTCTCAACGGCGACGGCGATCACCGGGCGGTGGACGCTGGGGCTGATCCTCGGCGGCGCGAGCGCGGCAGCTGTCGGACTGGTGCAGTTCGGCGACATCGTCGGCATGACCGTCGGTTTCATCGTCGGACATCCCTACTTCGTGACGAACTTCGGGATCCTCGGGCTCGGCGGTGCCGGGCTGTCCGGGCTGATCTCGATCTCCGGCCAGCAGTTCGTCGGTGCAGGCATGGTGATCGTCGGCGCCGTGTTCCTGACCGTGGAGGTGGACGATGCAGTCTGACCTCCCCCTCGAGGTCGACGACGCGCGGCTGTCGGACCTCGGGATCCCCGGCCTGTTCGGCCTGGCGCTGGCCGTCGCCGGCGTTGCACTCGGCGTCGACCAGGCGCTCGGCGGCGACCTCGTCGCCGGTGTCCTTCTGGGCGGGTTCCTGTGCCTCCTCGGCGCCGCGCTGGCACACGACGACGCGACGCCGGAGTGTGACGCGACGTGTGCGACCTGCGGCGACCACGTTCGGGGCCACGCGAGCCGTGACGGCGTCGACGAGTACGTCGTGGTCCACTCGTCGGGGTCGCCGCGGCGCGTCTCTCTCGGCCCGCTGTCGGTCGTGAAAGAGGAACAGACACTCGAATCGGTCTACTGTTCGGGTGAGTGCGCGGCGGAAGACGAGCGCGTGCTCCTCGAGCGCCAGGGCGAGACGCTCCGGCCCGTCGAGACGAGCGACGAGGACCGCCGCGAGGAGGTGGCCTGACATGCTCCCTGAGTCGGTCCCGGTGGAGGGCGTGCGGCTGGCCGGCGCGGTGATCGGCGTGCTGCTGATCCTCTACTGGACCTACGAGCGGCTCCGCGGCGAGGGTCACGACCCGGTGCTCCGCATGAGTTCGTCGTCGGACACGGGTTCGGCGTCGTTCCTCGTGAGCGGCGTCGCCGCGGTCCTACTGGTCGCCGCGATCGTGGTGCTGCTACTGCTGGGCGTCGGCGGCGCCGCGCCGCTGGTGTCCAACCCGGTGCCGATCCTCGTGTTCCTGGGACTGGTCGCGCTCGCACACTGGATCATCGAGAAGGAGGAGCGCGAGGCATGAGCGAACCGTACTCGCTCCGGACGCTCGTCCGCCCGGAAATCCGCCGGGAGGCCGCGATCACCTTCGGGATCCTGGGACTGGCGGCGATCGCCGCTGGGCTCGCGACGGCCAGCGGAAACGTGGTGTCGCTCGGGCTGGCGCTCGTCGGGATCGCCGGCGGGACGTACGGCCTCGGGGAGCTCGACGACAAAGCGAGGGAGATCGAGAGCGAGGCATGACCCGCACGTCCACCGTTTCCCTCGCGGCGCTGGTGCTGGTCGGGCTGCTGGTCGCGGCGCCGATCGTCGCGACGGTCGCCGTCGACGGCGCGGCCGCGGCGGCCAACCAGTCGGCCAGCTCGGCCAGCGACCAGGGCGGCGAGTACTCCCTCGAGGAGCTCAAGCGCAACGGCGTCCGCCAGAACGTCGACAGTGTGCGCATGGGCGACACGTCGGACATCATGTACTGGCTGGTGTACTGGCCGGCCAACGACGTGTTCGCCAGTCCCGGCAGCGACGAGGGCGGCGAGTACCTCCCGGCGAACCACTCGCTCGGCCGCGATACCGTTTACCTCCGGACGTGGGCGTTCAGCGACCGCGAGGAGACGGTTCACATGGTCTTCTGGAACAAGAAGACCCGGACCGTCGAGGAGGGCAACACGACAGTCGTCGAGCCCTACGCGGCCAACGTCAACCACGTCACCCGCGAGGTGACCGTCGACCGCGGTCGCCCGACCGTCCCGATCGACCTGCCGAACCACCAGTCCCAGAAGCGCGTGACCATGTGGGTCGAGGGCAAGGACTGGGCGCGGTGGACGTTCCGACACAAGAGTCTCGCGACGACCAAGCCGATGCAGATCGACAGCGCCGGCGACTACCTCGGGTCGGTGATCGTCGACTTCCTGCTGTGGATCGTGCTCGGCGGATTCGCCGTCGGCTCGCTCTGTAAGACGGCGATCGACCGCGCCGGCGACGGCCCGGGCTACGGACTGACGCCGTGGGTGATCGGGCTGTCGCTGGCGACCGGGATCGGCTCGTTGATGTTTTTCGAGTCGGTCGCCGCGCTGGTCGTCAACGCTCACATCGTGCTGTCGGCGTACGTGGTCGCGATCATCGGGATCGTCATGCTCGAGACGTACTCGACGGGCGTCTCGAAGGCCATGTTTTTCCAGCCGCAGCTCACCCACGCCGAGTCGCCGACCGGTGACGACGCGTTCGACATGCTCGACGGCGAGCTCGAGGACGCGCGGATCGTCCGCGGGACCGACGGGACGGTCTCGGTGATCACCCGCGGGTTCCTTCCGTTCCTGGCTCGCGCGTTCGGAGCGAAAGCTCGGCTGTACAACGCCGAGCGGCTCCGGACGCGGGTCAACCTCCAGAACTCCAAGTGGGACGAACTGTTCGTCGCCGACCCCGAGGCCGACGAGATCCTCCACTACGAGCCGGAGGGCTGGAAGCTCGAGACGCCCCCGCTCGACCGCGAGCACATCGGCACGTACCTCGCGATCGCGCTGGCGTTCGCCGTCGGCGGCGCCGGCGTCCACTATGGCGGCGTCTCGCCGTGGCTGGTGATCGGCACGCTCGGCGGGGGGCTGCTGGCGTGGGCGGCCGAGCCGGTCAACGGCGAGGCGTACGTCGAGCCGGCGCCGGTCCACATCCGGACCGCGGTCGCGAGCATGTTCGCGCTCGCGGAGGACGTGGACGACGCGAAGACGCTCGACGAGGCCAAGAAGCAACTCGACCGCGAGCGGGTCCAGAAACAGCGGAAGATCGACGAGGAGGTCGAAGACCACGACCGGACGCTCCTCGAGGAGATGATGGACCCCGACGAGAAGATCCCGGCGCCGACCGCGCGGTCGGACGACGAGGACAGCGAGGTCGTCGACCGGCGCCGCGAGAGCTCCGAGGGCGCGACCTCCGAGGGAGGTGTCCCGAGTGACGACGACTAACCCGCGCGAGGAGCCGGACCCGTTCCGACCGGCACTCGTGACGCTCTCCGAGGACGTTCGCGAGCGCGTCGACGAACTCCTCGGCGGGCTCCGCTCGGAAGGGCGCGCTCTCGAGTGGCTCCAGGAGGTGACGATCCGGACGCTCGGGACGATCGACAAGCGCGTGTACAGCGACTTCGCGCGGCAGTTCCGCGGCCAGCAGGGCGTACTCCTGGCAGCCATGCTCGAGCCGTCGGCGCGACGGGGCCGCATGCGGGGGCTCGACGACGAGGTCGCCGAGCGGACCCGCGAGCACCTCGTCGCCCACTACGTCACGCCGGCCCACCGGAAGGCGTTCCGGCGGCTCCGCCGCGACGCGACGGACTACGCGGACGCCGCCGGTGACGGCGACGCGCACAACCCCAAGCGCCAGCGCTTCGTCGCGATGCGGCCGGAACTCTCCGAGCTGGAGCAATGGCAGCAGCGGGCGCTCGACTCGCTCCTGGAGGGCTTCGACGACCGCAGCGAGTTGCTCGAGTGGTCGCACGATCTCCTGCTGGCAACCCACGGCGAGCTCGACGAGGAGTGGGTGACGCGCGTCTACGACGAGGAGTCGACGGCGTCGGTCATGCTCGGCGAGACGCCGGAGGACAAGCGCGCTCGCCGGTTGTTCGCCGCTCACCACTTGCTCCCGTACTACCGCGCCGGCGTGCGGGTGCTGTCGGGCCGGGCGAGCGAGGTCGCCGACGAGGGCACCGAACGAACGGAGGCGAAGTTCGCATGAGTTCGCTGGACCACGAGGAGACGATCGACTGGGGCGACGAGGACCTCGCCGACGAGGAGACGGCCCGCGAGGTTCTGGACCAGTTCGACGAGCCGGTCCGGACGACCTACCAGGCGACGGGCAACGCCTCGCGATGGACGGACGCGCGACACATGCGCGAGGCGTTCGGGATCCCACGGTGGGAGCCCGAGCGCTTCGACTACGAGGACGTGATCCCCAACTGCTGGGAGCACGCCTGGGACGCCGGCCGCGATCGCGATGCGGGCGGGACGGACTTCCTGGCTCGTGGCAAGCCCGGCAAGGGCAAGTCGACACTGGGCTGCTACGTCGCGATTCGCCAGCTCGAAGCGAACGACGAAAAGGTCGTCTGGCGCGGCTCGTCGAGCCGGTCGGAGTGGCTGGCGCTGGCGCCCTGGACGGTGCTGTGTCTCCCGAAGGGCGTGCCGGTCACCGCGCGCCTGGAGTCCAAGGACCCGACCGAGCCCGCGGTCGAACTCGGCGTCGACGACCTCGAGGAGATCGTCCGCGAGGTGCGCCGGTACTCCGACCCGGTCGACCTCAATCGCCAGCTGGACCAGGGGACATTCCACGTCGTCTACCCGGACCCGCTACTCCGCGGCTGCCAGGAGGTACTCGACCGCGACGACGAGAAACAGTACGACACGCCGCCGAAGCGGGACACGCTGTTCGCCGAGGAGGACCCGGCGAGCCACTGGTGGTTCGCCTGGGCGCTCGCTCGCGTGAACCACGGGCCGCACCACTGGACGACGTGGATCTGCGACGAGATCGGCGACATCGCGCCGCAGTCGGCCCAGAAAGACCAGTTCGGCACGTACCAGAAGGTCGAACTGCTGAAAGACATGTGGGTCGATGCCCGGAAGTTCGGGCTGTCGATCTTCTTGTTCGGTCACTCGGAGGTCGATATCCACCAGTCGATCCGGCACAAGATCCGCTGGCGCATCCAGATGCCGGGCACGGCGAACCCGACGACGGCGTCGGACGTGGTCGGCTTCGAAAGCGTCCCGATGGACCGCGAGGTCACCGACGAGTACGAGATCGGGAAGGCGCTCATGTACAACGAGACTCACTTCGAGCCCTTCCGCTGGAAGGACGTGCCGGCACCGACCGCTTATAAACTCAAAATCGAGGTGGGGCGCTAATGCTCGCTTCGATTTTTGAAAAAACTCGACAGGAAAACCCTGGGGTCGACGGCGGCGATCGGGCGTCAACGACGCGCTCGCGCCGGCCGGCCGCGCACACTACCGCGCGCGCGTATCAGATGGGATCGCAGGGGTCCCCCCGCGGGGGCGCGCGTCTCGGAGGTGTTCGCGCGTGTTAATTCGCGAGCTCGTCGCAGGCGCGCTTGAGCTGCTGGTCGACGTGGTCGGACTCAACGGCCTGGCAGTCGGCGCGCTGGCGACGGTCGTCGTTGGCCTGTGGTATCTCCGGGAGGCGGCCGACGCGTTCGTCGTCCTGGCGCGGTGGGCTCGCGTCGGCTCGCTGATCGGGTTCGTCGTGCTGGTGCTGTTCGTCGGCGGCATGGCGACCGGCGTCGTCGACGGCGGGAGTCTCGGATCGCTCGCTAACCAAATCGCGGAGTTCATCCACTAATGAGACACATTCACAACATCACGGAACGGGTCGGCGAGTTCATCGCCGAGCGGCGGAATCGTATCGGAATCGCGGAGTGGACGGCCCACGCGGCGACGCTGACGGCGCTGGTGCTAACGTTCGCACTGTCGTTCGCGACCGTCGAACTCAACCCGGTCGCGGCATGGCTGTTCGACACGATCGGCTACCCGGCGACCGGCGCACTCGCCATGGTCGTCGTCGGGCTCATCTTCGACGCCTACCGTCGGCTCGCGGACTGGTACCCGCGGACGGCCGAAGGCGGTGCCTGGACGATCGCGGCGGTCGGCGTCGTCGACGTGTCGGTCAACCTCTGGCGACTGGCGTCGGTCGGAGCACCCGAGACGACGCTCATGCGGACGGTGTGGGCTATCGTCGGCGCTGGTCTGCTGGGCGTCGGCAGCGTGATTATCTTGCGGTATCGTAGCGTCCTTGCCACAGGTGCTCAACGAGTAACACTTCCTTGGACGGTTGTGCGAACGGCAAGCGTTGTCGGATTCGCGTTGTTAGTCGTCCTTTCAACGACCGCGGGGCTATCAGGCGTTATGCTCTCCGATGATACCGGTCCGTCACCGGTTGGGAAGGCTCAAGCTGCCGAAAGAGTTCTCATAGATGACTTCTCAGATGGTGACTTTTCAGAGTGGGATAACGTCGGTGGGGGATGGCAAGCATCTGATGGGACTGCACGCGGCAATTCCTCAAATGGACAGGGACAGCTTCTCGGGAAAAATCTCGATACATCGCCTAAGACAATCACAACCTACATGGCTGCATTTGAGACTGTGAATTCGTACGATAGTCCCACGTTCACCGTCGAAAACGAGAATCTGAATATAATAACCGATGTCGGCTTCGAATATGAAAATACAATTAATGCAAGCAATAAATATATCGCAGAATTTGACAAGAGGAAGTATTATCGAATAGACATCCGTCTGAAGTATGAGAAGAATGAATACGATGTAATTGTCTCCAGAGGTGGGACTGTACTGGGAGAAGAACGGAATATTTCTGCTCAGAATAATTTCAAATCAGTTGGGAGAATTCGGTACGACTGGGGGACGGATTCGAGTGATCTTGGTGTTGCGAGTGTCTCGTACAACGGGCAGACTGTCATTGAAGAAACAACGCCGACGCCTACCCCTGAGCCTGAGCGCACGGATTATAGCCTCTCGGTCTGCTACCAGGGCGACGCGGAGTTCCAGGGCGTCGGCGCCGAAGCGACGTGGAACCCGTATCCGACCAGCGCGGACAACTCCTGGGCGAGCTCGGAGTACACGGGCGAGTCGTCGACGACGGAGTTCAACCGCTACGGCGAGACGACGCTCGAGGGCGCCCGTGCGAACGATAGCGTTGCCTACCGCGTAGGTGTCGAGAGCGATCGGGCGGCGTTCGTCTTCGACGGCGTCAACCCCACAGAGTACAACACGCGTGGCCAGTTCGAGATCGCCTCGCCGTTCGAGGAGTGGGTGACCGATCCCGAGCGCATCGCGAGCTCGGGCGTCTGCGACCCGGAGGGGACCACAACCCCAACGGAGGTCCCGACGACGATCCCGGGCACGCCGCCAGGCGACGGTGACCTGACCGCGCTCGGAACCTGCACGCTCCCGGGCGCCAATGAGTCGAAGACCGGGCTCCTCGTCGAGTACTGGGACCCGACGATGTCGACGGAGAACATCTGGTTCAACCTCTCGTACGCCGGGACCAGCATCAACGAGTTCGTTGAGTTCGACTCGCCCAAGGGCTACTACTTCGGGTGTCACGGCGCCAGCGAGGGCGGGATCACGCCGCCGGACGGTGGCGCACCAACGCCGTACCCGTCGCCGACGGCGTTCCCGAACGGGACCGAGCCGACGGACTACCCGCAGCCTACGGCGTACCCGCAGCCGGAGCCGCCGACGCTCAACGGCTCGGCCAACACGACCGACGGCGGCTCGCTCAACTTCTCGGAGATCGGGTTCGGTGACACTGACCCGGCGAACTCGCTGAACGGCGACCTCGGAGCTGGCTTCGGGCCGACGGGCGGCGGTGGCGGCGGCTCGCCGGTCGTCGGCATCGCCCTGGTCGGCGCGGTCGCCTACGGTGCGCTGCGGCTCACGGGCAACGACAAGCGACTCGCACAGGCGGCTCAGAAAGCCGTCGGGAGGCTGCGGTGATCCCGGCGCTGCCTGAGCCGCTGGCCGCCCTCGAGGGCGTGCTGGGCGCCGCGGCGGAGCTGGTCGCGTGGCTCGTCGCGCTCCTCGTGGTGGCGTTCCTGTACATCCGGCTGGTCAAACTCGAGGAGGCGATCGTCCAGCAGGTCCCGACGAAAGTGGTCGTCGGACTGGCCGTGCTGCTGGTCCTCCTCGTGTTCGGGGTGATTCCGCTGCCATGACCGCGCTCGTGCTTGCTGGCGGCCTCTCGGGTCTGGGCGCGCCCGCGTTCGTCGGAATCGCGGCCGCGGTGGTGGTAGCGGTCGTGCTCGTGCGCAAGATCGGCGCGCGCATCCCGCTGTCGATCCGCCGCGGGCCGGTCCAGACGTTCGTCGGGATGTTCGCGATCGGGATGCTCGTCGGCCTCGCCGGCTACGGGCCGGTCGACCTCGCCCGTGCTGGCGTCGAGCTGATCGCGTCGACGGTAACGGAGGGTCCGTGATGGCCGACGACGAGGGCATCACGCGGCGGACGCTCCTTCTCGGCGGCACGGGCCTCGTCGCGGGCCTGGTCGTCGGCGACATGGCCTCGAGCGAGGACTTGGCGACGGTCGGTCCGGTTGGTCCAGGAGGTGACGACGGTGGCGGCAGCAGCGGCGGGTCGAACTACTCGTCGACGCTGCTGATCCCGTCGGGCATGGTCGTGAGCGGCTGGGGACAGTCGATAGAGCTGATCGATTGGGAACAGGGCGGCGTTCTGGAGTGGGACGCTGGAGAGACAATCAACTTCGAGTGACAACAATGAAACTCAAGAACAAGAACGGCAAGATCGTCGGAGTCGATGAGGACGGAAACGAGGTGCCCGTGGAGCTGGGCGACGCGGTGGCGGATTCGTTCAGTACAGACAGTAGCGTTATCAACAACGACCTCACAATCCCGTCCTACACAGACGTTACGAGTGTCCCAACAGGGGAAAATGCGGGGTATCTCGCCGTCACTGAAGACGGCCATCTTGTTCTGGAGGATGGACAATGACGCTCAAGAAGGTTCCCAACGTCGACGACGTTAAGAAGTACAACCTTGCCCCGAAGCACAAATTCTACTTCGGAGAGGATAGCAGCGGCTCGCTATACGACCACATTGTCACAAACTCATCTACAAACGGCACAGTAAACCGATTTCAGGGGAAGGGGATCGAACTGTCATCTGGAGACGGAACGACCGACGAGCACGCGGGGGTCGTCACGGGTTACAATGACCCGCGCCCGATGCGTGGGGGCACAGGGGCCAAGACCCTGCTTCAGATGTTTGTCGGTCTCGGGAACGATCCCGAGAACATGACCGACAAGGCCGAAGTCGGGTACATCAACAACCTCGGAAACTTCGACCGTGACGACACTGTGAGTGTCCAACTCGGTGGCGGTACCAACCGCTTTAGAGTCAATAAGGGTAGCGGGACAACCGAGACGGTCCAACTGAGTGGCTCGTCGTTCGGGGCTGAGTTGGACAACCCCCGCCAAGAATTCCATATTAGCATCCTCATCGATTGGGAAGTACCCGAGTCCAAACTGTGGATCAACCGACAGCCGTTGGTCGACGATCCCGACGCAACGATTTCAGAGCGGCCAAACGAGGATCGCGCCCACGGCGTGACGGTCTACGGCGACGGCGGAGACGGTTCGGAGACAGTCACGGCCCGATACGGTGAATACGCCGTCTGGTGGTAAGTTCTGTGTGCGGCGTGAACGCGCTTTTCATCGCCTGATTCGTTGAAAGAAAGGCTTGCTTCGCGGGCGAAATTGGTCCTCCAGAGCACTTGGACCACCTTTCGGAATGGCCCTTCCCCAGCTCGGGCGTCGACACGCCCCGTCGCGTTCCAACCTCCGGCGAGAGCCAACAGATACGGACGTGTCTACAAGGACAATCAACGTCGAGATCCTACAGTGTACCGACGCTGTGGACGATCTCGTTAATGGTGATGTCTCTATCGGGTTAACGCTCGATAAAAACGAAAGGAGCGACGCGAATTAGGCGTCGGGGCCGCTCTGCTCGTTCAGCGTCGAGGAGGAGTCGCCCTCCTGAGCCTGCCAGACGACGCTGATCTCGTAGTTCGAGTCGACAGGGACGTTCGTCTCGTCACCGGAGACAATCGCCGAATCTTCGCCGCTTGCCGTACCGTTCCAGGGACCAGTCGATCGCTGTTGAACTGCTCCGACATTCCCGATCTCTTTCACGTCGAGCATGTCGTTGTCACCACTTCCTGTGTTGTCGTAGCTGTTTTTGGTGTCATTGATCCCGCTACCGCGGATATAGATCTCCTGTGCGCTCACGGAATCACCGCCATCGTGAGTCACTTCCAGCACACCGAGATTCGGGGAGTCGGAGTTCTCCCAAACTTGTTCATATTCCATACCGATCGTCGTCGTCGGCGCGCCCTGCTGGGCCTGGTTGCCGAGCCCGAGCACGAACGATGCGATCACGGCCGCGAGGATGACTGTAATCGCCACCATCAGGATGACGCCGATGACCGGCGACACCGCGTCGTCGTCGTTGAATAGCTGTTTGAGATCCATGTTGCGACCGGCAAGTATCTGGATAGTATATTAAACCCTCTCCGTCGTTTCCTACAAACATGTTTTCAACGTCAGGTATCAGGTGATTTCAGCGTCAGATAAACACGTCAGGTATGAATTGAATCCCGGCGAGAAAGTTTATACCTCGGAATCTCGCGTTTATCGGGAAATGGCACCACGACGCATCTTTCGTGGGCAACCACATGCAGCTGAAGCAGCTACGAACTGTGATCCGGTTGCCAACCCGGTCGGTTGCCGGCTCCGGTGGTGCCGTCGGGTAGTGTCGGTGGAACGATTATAAACGTACCTGTTGGCCGGGAGTCAGGGGTGCGTTTCACGTGCTTCGGGTGGAATCTCGTGCGGGAGCGGGGGTGTATTTTTGCGCGCCGCAGGCGCGTGCCCTTAGGCACACCTCCTAAGGGGGCTTGCCCGTGCGGCGGGCACGCCCCGACCGGCAAACCACCGGTTCGACGCCGATCGGCCACTAACCGGGTTCCACTCGAAAAGTAGGTTCGGGGTAAAATCGGACTATCCCTTATAAAAAGAGACGACGAACGACAGTGATGCCTCTACGCCGTCGGGCGTCAGTGGAGGGTCGAGACCGGCCGACGCATCGCGCTGCCGTCGACCGTCACCTCCACGATCGCCTGCTTGAGGTCCCGCGGGTCGCGGCCGTCGGTCGACCACGCCTGGAGCATCTCGTCCAGGACATCGTCGACCAGCGGGTCCGTCGTGTGCTTGAGCTTCGACAGCACCGTGTCGATCCGCACGACCGGCCGCTCACCCTCGTTACTCGGCGCGTCGAACTCCGCGCCGTACTTCGCGAGCCACCGGTCGAACGCGCTCGAGGCCGACTGGCGCACGTCCATGTCGACCAGCTGGGCCGCCCGGTCCGCAGCGCTCTCGATCTTCGACTCCGCCGACTCCACGATCGCCCGGATCTCCTGGCGGAGCTTCTCCGAAACGAACCGGACGTGGCCGTTGTCCGACGTGACCACACCCTCGAGGCGCTGGAGACACCGGTAGACCGTCGACAGTCCAACGTCCGCGGCCTCGGCGACCTCGCGAGCCGGCTGGCCGCCGTCGGTCGCGAGGTTCTCGACGATCGCCTCGTCGGCGTCGGTCATGTCCCGCAGCGTCGTCACGATCAGGTGCTCCTGATTCGCCTCGAGGCGCGGCGTCGGGTCTGAGTGGATCGGCACGGACTCCGCCGCAGCGCCGGCGTCGAAGTGATCGTCCGCAACGAACGTGGTTCCGCCGGCCTCAGTCGGGATCTCCGCCCAGGAGAGCACCGACACGAGCCGCTCGTCGAGCTCGCGCACGACCTCGTCGCGGTCGCTCCAGGGAACCGACCCGGATGCGGTCCGCCCCTGGACGAACTTGACGCCGAGCTTCGGATGATACAGCGGATCGTCAGGTTCGAACTTCTCCGGGTGCTCGGGGAGGTAGCTCTTGAGCTGGCCGCCGAGGCGGTGGCCCGAGACCAGTTCGCCGGCGCTGGTCGACCCGTGGCGCACGACGTGGTGATAGCCGCGCTCGCGCTCGTTGTCGAACTTGTAGACGCCTTTCGTCCCGTCGGCGTCCGACAGCAGCATCGACAGCCGGTCGAAGACGCCGCCGGTGCCGATGAGCTTCTCGTTCATCGACCGGGTGAGCCGGACGTACCGCTCGAGGGCGGTGATCCGCCCGTCGAACGGCTCGGCGAAGTAGCCGTGATACAAGCCCAGGTCGGCGGCGTCGGCCAGCTCGAAGACAAACCGCGGCAGGAGGTCGGCGACCTCCTCGAGGGCCACGTTCGACGGCTGGCAGTGGACGCTCACGCCCTCGTCGGGCTCGGTGTGGTCGAACGCCGTCGTGGTCCGCTCGCCGTCTGACTTGCGCATGTCGGGGAACCGCGGGGAGATGTTGTAATCGCACTTTCGCTCGCCGCGGCCCTGGGCGTTGATATCGAACTCGTAGAGGCGATCGCTGGCGATATCGTCCTCGGGACGCGGGCGAAAGCCGCTCTTGCTGTAGTTCATCCGGATATCCCAGCGCTCGCCGTTGATCTCCACGTCGGCGAGTTCCTGGTAGCCGTCGAACTCGTTGATCAGGAGGTCCGCCAGCGCCCAGTAGGGATCGAGACCGTCATAGTCGACGTACGCCTCGCTGTCGTCGCCGACCGGCGCGTAGTAGAGCCACATCTCGGCCTCGTGGGTGGCTCGGGTGACTTGAGACACCCGCGCTCACCTCCCGTCCTCGTCGACTGCGGCGCCGAGCGTGGCCTGTTCCGTCTCCGAGCGGCGCTCCTCGACTTGGCTCATCGCGTCGGACATCCACGCCATCTGTTCGCCGATGCCGTCGGCGTCGATCTCCTCGAATAGGAACGTCGGTTCGACCTGGATCCGCTGGCAGCCCTTGCGGATGTTCCCGAGGCCGTCAAAGGCGCCGCGCTCCCGAAGCGGCTCGACGTAGTCCTTGCCGGCGAGGACGATGAGGTTCCGCAGCGTCCCGCCCCCGTGCGGTGACGCGATGCCGTCGAACATGGTCAGCCAGCGCTGGAGCCCGACGGCGACCATGTAGACCCACTTGTCCAGCTCGGTGACGAGCGGCTGACCGTCCGGTCGGCGCTCGTAGGGGAAGTCGGCGAGGTGGTCGTCGTTGGTGTGATCGTCGCCGAGGTCGTCAATAGTCGTGTCGTAGGGTTTGACCGGCTCCCACGGTGGGAGGATGTAGTGTTCGGCCGAGAGGATCGACCACGCCCAGCCGTCGCGCTGGCGAGCCCACTGGGTTGCCATCTCCGCGAAATCCCGCTTGACGCCGAAGTAGGTGCTCGTGTAGAGGTCCTTCGCCCTCCATGCTGGCCCGGTCTCGTCGGTCCAGTCCTGGCCGAACGACTCGTCGGGGCCGACGGCAGCCTCGTGAACGTCGAGCGGGTCGTCAGGGTCGCGCTTCGCGGCGCCGCAGCCGACGAGCACGAACGTCCCATCGTCGAAGATCGTCGGCACGTCGGCGAGGTACGGATCCTCGTCCTCGATGCCGCCGACGGTCGGGGTGGTCGTCTGGATCTCGGGAGTCACTGCGACCCCTCCGATTGCTCAGTATCCGTGGTAGAGTGAGAGCGCGTTTCACCGCCGTCGGTGGCTGCAACAAACGACTCGGTCAGGAACTGCTGACGGTCTTCGACACCGTCCGGGAGAGGAACCTCGGGGAACTCGGGACAGTAGTGCAGGAGGTACTGCACTACTTCCCGAGGCATGGCGCTCCGGATCTCTTGCCGGCCCCAGTCTTCTGGGACACCTTTCGTCCGGGCCAGAGGCTTCTTCGACTGCCAGTCGCCCGTCCGCGTGAAGTGACCGGCCTCAGCCTCACCGTCGTCGAGGCGGTTGGGACACGGGAAGCTCGTCTCGAAGTGGCGTTCGAGGTCGAAGGGGAGGCCGACGCCGAATCCGTTGATGCGCGTCGGCTCGCGGATGTCCTCGCAGTTCGCGACGTTCTCGATGATATACGCGTCGGGGTCGATCGCTTCGAGGACTACGCGGACGTTCAGGTCAGCGAACGTTGGGTAGTACTCCCGTGGATCGTCGAATCCGAGCTGGTTGCAGTTCGACCAGGAGACCGTCGAGTACGCCAGGCAGGGCGGACTCATCCAGAGGATGACGACGTCGTAGTCCACCAGGTAGTACCAGACCGCGTTGATGACCTGGCCGACACTGCTGGCGTCGCACTGAGCGAAATCGCCCGGGTAGGTGTCGCTGTAGTCGGTTTTATCGATACCGATGTGGTCAACCGGCAGGTCGTACTCTCGGATGATCGCGTCGAGGGCGTATCCGACACCACCGGGACCGCTGTAGATATCGATGAACGCGATTCGCTCAGTACCACCGTCGGCGACCAAATCGGGAACGTGCTCGGAACAGCGCGGCGAGCCGTCGACCCGCTCCACCGCACCTGAGTCGCACTTCTCGCAGGCGACGGCGAGCTTCGTCCCACACTCCGGACAGGCGAGGCCGCGGAACCCCTCCCATCGCTGGTCGATGTGGCAGTCCGGGTTCGGACAGACCTGACCGGGCGGACGCTCAGTACCGTCCGTGGCGGTATCACTCGGCACGGAGACCACCCCCGGCCCGGCGACCGTTCGGAACGAACCCCATGAGTAGCAGGATACCGATACCGCCGGCGAGGAGCACCGGAACCGCCGTGGCACGCAGCTGCCATGACGGACCTGCGATCACGCCGACCAGCCCGCCGACGTAGAACACGAGTGCAATCGCCCACTCGCCGGCGGTTGGGGCCTGGTCACTCGGCATCGCGCTCACCCCCGTCGGTCGCGACCCGCTCGGAGCGCATCCGCGAGAGCTTCTCGGCGGCCGTCCGCGGTCGGTCGTCGTCCTCGCCGCCGGTCTCGGTCACGTAGTACTCCGGCGGCCGGCGCGGACCGAACATCAACCGCTCCGGGCGCTCGCCGCGCTCCTGGAGGAACTCCTCGCGCTGGTCGAGCAACCGGATCACTCCCTCGCGCGGCCCGCCAGCCGGGCCGCGACCGAGCGCCCGCTCGACGGCCTTGTAGGCGCGGATCACCTCGATGCGGTCGATGCCGCTGATCCGCGATTTTAGCAGCATCTTCCGGCCGCTCTTGACCTTGCTGTCGCCGTAGGTCTCGGCGAGGAAGTCCCAGTCGAGGAACCGCGCGGGGTTGTGGCCGATGTCTGCCTCGATCTTGTCGAAGGCCTCGCAGTCGCGACCGCCGGCCTGGTTCGTCGACGGCATCACCGGCTCACCTCCGCTGGTCCGGGGACCCGCTCACGGTCGATCAGCACGGTCCACGTCAGCTGGGCGACCTCGGTCTCCGAGCGGTCGGCGTCGACCTCGTACCAGCGGCCGTCGAGATGCTCGTCGAGAATCGACGCCGGGACGATCACCGACCGGAGGATCGGCGTGTCGGGTCGCGGGCCGTAGACGGCCAGCAGGTAGACGCCGCCGGCCTCGAGCAACCGCTCGTGCGCCTGGCGCTTGATGTACCAGGCACCGGAGCGCTGCCGGCTGACGCCAGCCGACCGTGTCTCACACGCGCCTTTGATTTCGACCTCGGTGTCGCGCTCGACGAGCGGGACCCCCAGGAACGGACGCTCGTAGGAGGGATCGAGGCACTCGGTGGTCCGTGCGTCGTGCCACGTGGCAACGGAGTCGCCGACGAACTCCAGCGCCGGGTCGGCGTCGATCACGGCGCTCTCGACTGAGTCGCCGCGTTTCTTGGAGGACTCCAGGGTACTCACGCCGACTCACCCCGTTCGTCGGAGCCACGACCACATTCGGGACACACCAGACCGTTGATCAGGTCGACTTCGAACGTCTCGCCGCAGTCACAGTCCACGTACTGCGGTTCGATCGGGGTCTTCCCGAGGTTGTATCCGAGGTCACGGTTGATGATCTGTTCCAGCTCGCGGACACGCTCCTCCAGTTCTTGGACTCGACGCTCAGTATCGTCGTCGACGCGACCGCCGTCGGCGATCAGCTGCTGGTCGGCCTCATCATCCTCTTGGAGTCGGTCCGCCCACAGCTCCTCGAGGTGCTCGCGCTCGATATCACGGATCACGCCGGTCGGTTCGGTGTTTCTACCAGGGACGATCGACCGCGGCCAGCTGCGTCGTGGCAGGCTGGCCGGGATCGTCCCGCCCGAGGATCCATCCGTCCCCTGCATCGACGCCCAGAGAACGCCGGGATTCGACGGGTGGGCGTACCTGACGACCAGCATCTGGCGGGACTCGACCGCGGCGCTGACGGCGTAGAGTCGCGGGTCGCCGAAGCCGTCGTCGACGCCGGCCTCGATCCACGACTCGGGAATCGGCTGGTACTCCCTGCCGTCGATCTCGAGAGGCCAGGACATCAGGCGTCACCTCCCTGGGCGCCCAGCTCCTCGAGGTCGTCCGGCCCGAAGTCCTCGGCGCCGATCTTCGCCGCGAGGCCGTTGGTCCGATTCGAGGGGTTGTCGGGCTCGGTCGACTGGGAACAGTCGACCTCGTGGTCGTTGGTCAGGTGGACCGACGAGGTGTAGCGACCGACGACGACCTCGTCGACGTGGTCGGGGATCGTCCCGTCGGGGAAACAGACGCCGCACCGCTCGCGGTTTTCCGCGGTAGATCCGCCGGCAGGGACCGGCCGTGCGTTGCGTACGTCGGTATAGCAGGCGGAGTCGACCTCGGACTCGCGGCCGGCGCCGCGACTGTCCGGGGTCATGCGGAGCACCCCCTAAAGGTACGATTCCAGACTATCAGGAAACCCTGGAAAAAGGGTATGTAGGCAGTGGGACCGCCGAGATTCGAACTCAGGTCCGACGCACCCCATGCGCCGAGGATACCGCTACCCCACGGTCCCGCGTATCGGCAGACGAGCCTACCCGGATTAAGCCCTTCGCTTTCGGTCGGTCAGACCAGCACGCGTTCGAGGTCGAGCACCACACCGCTGTCGGCCTCGGGGTCGCCCGCGAGCGTCCCGAGACAGACCGCCGCACCGTCCGGCGTGTAGCAGGCGACCAGATCGCCGCGGAACACGTCGTCGATGTCGAGCACGCCCGGCGCGTAGACGGGCGCGCCCTCGGCGACCTCCCGGGCGGCCGACTCGGCGATGGTCGCGCTCGGCAGGTCGGTCAGCGCCCGTTCGGCCGGCTGGACGACCTCGCGGAGCGGGCCCGTGTCGCCCTCCTCGGCCCACGCGAGCGCGTCGGCCAGGTCGTGCAGCGAGACCAGGTCCGTGTCGTCGAACGTGCCAGTGGTCGTCCGGCGGAGGTGCCCCATGTGCGCGCCGGTCCCGAGCGCGAGCCCCAGGTCGTGACACAGCTTCCGGACGTAGGTCCCGCTCTCGCAGCGGATCCGCAGCAGCGCCCGCCGGTCCTCGACCTCGAGGGCGTCGAGGGCGAAGATTTCCCGTGAGCGGAGTCGCCGGACGACGGCGCTCTTCTTCGGGGGCTTCTGGTAGATTTCGCCCTCGAACTCCGCGAGGACCGACTCGAAGTCTGCGGGCGCGGGGCCGTGGAGTTCGAGGACGGCGACGTACTCCTTGACGCTGTCGTCGAACACCTGGGCCATCCGCGTCGCGTCGCCGAGCAGCATCGGGAGACAGCCGGTGACCTTCGGGTCGAGGGTCCCGGCGTGGGCGGCGCGCTCGACGCCGGCCATATCGCGGACCCAGGCGGCGACCTGGTGGGCCGAGGGGCCGGGGGGTTTGTCGAGGTTGACGACGCCGAACTCGAGCAGGTCGTCGACGGACCGTTCGTCGGGCGGGCCGCGAAGGGCCATCAGAAGTCGTAGTCGACGCCGGTGACCGGCGGTTTGCCCTCGTCCTCGGCGGGCTCGTAGGACTCGACGGCCGCGAGGACGATCTCCAGTTCCGCGGCGGGCGTCCACCGCGAGGTGTTGAGCACCAGGTCGTAGATGGAGCGGTCTTCGATGTCGATGTCGTAGTACTCGGCATAGCGTTTGGCCTCGCTCTCGGCGCGGGCGGTGGTCTCCTCGCGAGCGGTCTCGACGGACTTGTCCTCGCGGTCGGCGATCCGTTCGGCGCGCACGTCCAGCGGGGCGTCGAGCCAGACCCGCAGGTCGGCGTGGTCGCCGGCCATCCAGCCGGCGAGCCGCGACTCCAGGACGAGGTCCTCGTTCTCGGCGGCGATCTCCCGGAGACGGCGGTCCAGGTCGCGGTCGACCTGGTCGTCCTCCTCGGCGAGTTCGTTGAACGCGACCAGCGACATGTCCCGCTCGTCGGCCATCTCGCGGAAGATGTCGCCGCCGCTGACGTGGTCAACCTCCAGCGCGTTCGCCAGCGCCGCGGCGAACGTGCTCTTGCCACTCCCGGCCGGGCCGGAAACGGTTATCAACATACCCGGTTTCCGTCCGGTCCGTAAATAGAGGTTGCGGAACGGCCCGTTTCCCGCCGAGGGCTCGTGTGTCGTCCACCCGTTTCGCCGACGGATCACGTTCCGGCGGGGACACACACCCGATTCCGAGTTAGTTGGGGTTGAGCGGGGTGAGGCCGCGGCCGCGAGCCGTGAACTAACTCGGAACGAGGTGTGTCTAGACTAGTTACTAGGTTCTAGAACGAAGAAAGAAAGAGAAAGAACAGGAGCCACGACGAGAGAGCGCTCGCGGGGAGCGGGCCCGACCGCGGTGAATCCCGTCCTCACGCTGCTCGCCCTCCCGTCCCCACGCTGCTCGCCCAGCCCTCACCCGTCGACTAACTCGGAATCAGGTGTGTGTGCCGCTGTGGCTCGACTCCCGACTAACTCGGAATCGGGTGTCCCCCCAGGGTGTCGTCCGTCGACCGGCTCACGTCACCGGAAACTAACTCGGAATCCGGTGTCCCGGCGGCGTACCCCGTCCAGTGGACCCCGCTGACGAGCCCGGCCGGCTGGCAAGCCCGAAGACACCACCGACCGATCCGGGACCGGCTCCGTGCACCGCGGGAGCCGAACGACCGACCCGACAGACACTCATGTCGGATCTCGGTCCGGATATACGGATACAGAGCCGCTGAAATGTCGAAACTAACTCGGAATCCGGTGTGTGGGACTGTGCTGCACTCCCCGGCACCTGGGCGGTCCGGTTCGCGGTCTCCGCGTCCGCACACGTTGCGGCGGGAGCGGGCGGGTGACACGCCGGGTAACTCGGAATCGAGTGGGCTCGACGCCGTTCGGAGTTACGACGGGTCGCCGCAGGCTCGGTCGTTGGGGGCTGGTGGGCGGCAACTAACTCGGAGTGCAGTGGAAACGCTTTTCCACGGGGCCGCGAACGGACAACCCATGCAGGAGCACGGCGATGGGTCGGCCGACGCGGGCGACGAGCTGTTCCAGGCCGTCGAGGAGGGCGGCGGCGACACCATCTTCGCGAACCGCGAACTGCTCAACATCGACCACGTCCCCGACGAGGCGCGGATCGTCGGTCGCGACGAGCACATCCGGGACCTGGCGAACGAGGTCGGGCCCGCGGTGACCGGGTCGCCGCCGAACTCGGTGATCCTCTACGGCAAGACCGGGTCGGGCAAGTCCCTCGTCGCCAACCACGTCATGGAGCGGGCCCGCAGCGAGGCCCGGCGGCGCTCCAACCGGCTGGCGACTGTCACGGTCGACTGCGCCCAGGCCAAAGGCGAGGCCGACGCCGTCCAGACGATCGCGACCGGGATCAACTCGTCCGGCTCGGGCGTCGACATCCCGACGCGGGGCATCTCGACCAACGAGTACTACAATCGCCTCTGGGAGATCCTCGACCGCGAGTACGACGCCGCCCTCGTCACCCTCGACGAGGTCGACCGCCTCGACGACGACAACGTCCTCATGCTCCTCTCGCGGGCCCGCGAAGCCGGGAAAGTCGACGTGCCCATCGGCATCATCTCCATCTCGAACAAGGTGAACTTCCGCGAGCAGATGACCGAGCGGGTCAAGTCCAGCCTCGGCCACAACGAGTTCATCTTCGACCCCTACGACGGCGAGCAACTGCGCCAGATCCTCGAGAACCGGCGCGACGCCTTCTGCGACGGCGTGCTGGAGGCCGGCGTCATTCCGAAGACCGCCGCCCTGGCCGCCCAGCGCCACGGCGACGCACGCAAGGCCATCCGGCTGCTGCGCCACGCCGGCGACTACGCCAAGAACAAGGGGTTAGACGAGGTGACCGAGGACCACCTCGAACGCGCCCAGGAGCAGGCCGAGGTCGAGCGGCTCAAGGAACTCATCGCCGGCCTGCCGCCCCACAGCAAGTACGTCCTCTACGCGCTGGCGAACCTCACCGCCAACACCGGCCCCGAGGAGGACTGGTTCCGGACGACCGTCATCTACGACGTCTACCAGAAGGTCTGCGCCGCCGAGGGCGCCGACGACCTGACGACCGACTCGATCCGGGGACTGCTGAGCGAACTCGCCTTCCTCGAGGTCACCGAGTCCAACCAGGAACACGGCGGCATGGGCAAGGGCACCTACAAGGAACACCGCCTGCTGTGGGAGCCCAGCGTCGTTTTCAAGATGGACCCCGACCCCGCACAGGTCGACGTCGAGCGCTGAGAAGCGGCTCGCCGGTGCGGAGAACGGCCGGGAGAAACGAGGTGGACGGCGTTACGCCGTCGACGGCGTTACGAGGTGGACGGCGTCGTCTGCACGTCCAGCGCCTTGCGGACGATCTGGGTGAAGCTCATCGAGCAGACGAAGTACCAGACGATCCACGCCCACATCGGGCCGATGCGCTGGTTCCACGAGGCGATCTCGCCGATGAGCGGGAGGACCATGGCCGGGCCGGCGCCGGCGACCATCTCCGGCGTCTGGACCATGAAGTAGATCCAGAGGAACACGGGGATGTTGACGAGCATGATCCACACCATCGGGCGGAACTGCTCTTTGAACATGCCGAGCTGGTCGCCCATCGCCTCCATCTGCTCCTCCTGGATCTCCTCCAGGGCCTCGTCGTCGCCGCGCTCCTTGGCCTCCTTGCGGCGCTCCTGGATCTCCTGCATGCGCTCCTGGTACTCGCCCATCTTCTCCATGTTCATCAGCTTGCCCTGCAGCACCGTCGAGCTGAAGCCGGTGAACGTGGCGAGCACGAGGATCATGATGTAGAAGGGCAACACACTGGCCAGCGGCCCGAGCGCGATGTCGATCACGCCGCCGACGGTGTTGCGGATCGGCGCCTGGGAGTAGCCGAGAAAGAGCGCGACGGTCGCGACGGCCGCCCCCTTGTCCCAGCGGGACCACCCCTCGTCCTCGTCGTCGGTAGACCCGCCAGAGGCGGTCGAGCCGCTCGCGCTCGACCCCGACGAGCCGGGGCTGTCCGACCCGTCGGTCGAGTCGGCCTCGGCGGGCGCGTCGTCACCGAGCGCGTCGCGGACGCCCTCGGGGTCGTCGACGACGAACCCCTCGCCGTCGACGTCGACGAGGATGCCCTGCTCGATGAGCCGGCCCCACTCGCCGCTGGTGATGTCGTCGCTGACGTCGCTCCACTCCACGGTGCCCTGCTCGTCGGCCACCCGGAGCACGCGCGCC
Organism: Halosimplex halobium; assembly: GCF_051414055.1. Taxonomy (NCBI): domain Archaea; kingdom Methanobacteriati; phylum Methanobacteriota; class Halobacteria; order Halobacteriales; family Haloarculaceae; genus Halosimplex; species Halosimplex halobium. Next base: position 71,612 of record NZ_JBLKNX010000017.1, on the reverse strand, counting down.
ATGGCGTCGGCCATCGACTGGCTCTCCTCGGCCAGCGACTCCGCCTTTTCTGCCGTCCGTGCCATTGCTATCTATCTCCGTCCTCGGTCGTTATCAACCTTTAATTCTCCCGCTCGCTCGCCGAACGGGGTCACGCCTCGGCCTCGACGGCCGCCTTCACGTCTTCCCAGACCTCGTCGGGGGTCTGGTCGCCGTCGATCTCGACGTAGCCGTCGTGGTCCGCGTACAGCTCCAGCACGGGCTCGGTGTTCTCGTGGTAGACCGACAGCCGGTTGCGCACCGACTCCTCGTTGTCGTCCTCGCGCTGGTAGAGGTCGCCGCCGCACTTGTCGCAGACGCCTTCCTCCTCGGGCTGGTTGAACTCGACGTGGTAGTTGGCGCCGCAGTCCTCGCAGACGCGGCGTCCGGTGAGCCGGTCGACCAGTTCCTCCTCGGGCACGTCGAGGACGAGCACCACGTCGAGGTCGGTCATGTCCTTCAGCGCCTCGGCCTGGTCGCCGTTGCGCGGGTAACCGTCGAGGACGAACCCGTCGACGCCAGAGAGGGCCTCGCCGACCATCGCGTCGACGACCACGTCCGGGACCAGGTCGCCCCGGTCCATGTACTCGCCGGGTGTGTCGTACTCGGTGTCCATGTCGCTGATGTCCATCTCCTTGTTCGCCCGCAGCGCGTCGCCCGTCGTGACGTGCTCGACGCCGAATTCGTCGGCGAGACGCTCGCTCTGGGTTCCCTTGCCGGCGCCCGGCGGACCGAGAATCAGGATCTTCGGGTTCATGTCGCCCGCTTCGACGCACCGCCGCTTTATAGTGTCGTTCTCCTCGTCGCCCCGGGCCCGGTCGCTGACCGCGCGTCGCCGGCCGTGTGTTGCCAACCGCGCGCCGTCGATTCGGGGCGGCCGCCCCCGCCGCGTCGATGCGAGACGGCGCCCTCCGGCCGACCTGTCGGTAGACTTACCACCCCGCCGCGCGGACGCCGACCCGTATGGACGAACGCGTCCGGCGGACGGTCGAGACCTACGAACGCGTCGCCGACAGCTACGAGGACATCCACGGCGACCGCTCGGTCGTCGCGGACATCGTCGAGCAGTTCGTGACCACGGTCGGCCGGACGGACGGCGACACCGGGACGGCGGACGCCGAGTCCGGGAGCGGCGTCGACGCGGCGGACGCCGGCGGGAGCGACTCCACGGGCCCGCCGCGGGTGCTCGACGTGGGGTGTGGCCCGGGCTGGGAGTCGACGGCCTTCGCCGAGGCCGGGTTCGACACCGTCCCGTTCGACCTGACACGGTCGTTCCTCGACCAGGCCCGCGAGCGCGTCCCGGACGCGACGCCCGTCCGCGGGGACATGCGCGAGCTTCCCTTCGCCGACGGTAGCTTCGACGGCCTGTGGGCCTGCGCGTCGCTGTTGCACGTCCCCGAGCGCGAAGTCCCCGGGACCCTCGCCGAGTTCGAACGGGCCCTCGCTGCCGGCGGCGTCACGCTCGTCTCGCTGAAGGCCGCCGGCGGTGCGGGTGAAGGTGTCGACAACAGTCCCTACGACGACGACCGCCGTCACTTCGAACGCTACGACCCCGGTCGCGTCCGCGACCTGTTCGCGGACGCGGGTTTCGAGGTGGTCTCGGTCGAGACGGACGACGGGGACGGCACGGGCGCCGAGGACGCGTGGGTGGCCGTGACCGCGCGGGCGGGGGAGTCATAGCCAGCCGACCAGCGGCGCGACCAGCAGGGTGACCCACAGCAGGGTTCCGGCGGCGACGAGCAGGTTGACCGTCTCGGTCGACGACCGGTGGCTGACCGACCCCGCGGCGAGCAGACCGATCGCGACGACGACGCCGACCCGGTGGAGCACCACGTCCAGCGACAGCACCGTGACGCCGAGCGCCCGGTAGTCGACGACGATCGCCGCCCCGACGCCGAGGGCCGCGACCGAGAAACTCCTGACCGGGTCGAGGTCCCGGCCGAACGCGTGGGCGACGGCGGGGAGCCCCAGCGCCAGGACCGGGTACAGCGCGGCGGCGATGACCTCCGGCCTGGTGCCGGGGAAGCGGGTCTCGAGCGCGATCCCGCCGAAGCGGACGAACAGGTAGCAGCCGAACAGCGCCGCGAACAGCAGGGCGTACGAGAGCCCGCGGACGACGAGCAGAGCGCCCTCGCGGTCGAGCCACCCGCGGGCGAGCAGGCCGGAGACGGCCGCCCGCTTCGCTGCCCCGACGGGCCCCGCGCTCGTCCGCAGCGACCGGTCGAACTCGTGGGGGGGCGGTCGAGTGCCGGCCGTCGCGGTGCGCCGCCCGAGGAGCGCCGTCGCGTCGCGGCCGGCGACCAGCCCCGCCGCGGCGAGGCCCGACCCGATACGCCCGACGCCGAGCAGGCCGACGAAGTCGACGACCGTCGCCCAGCCGTCCGAGCCCAGCGCCCGGCGGTTCCCGAGGTACATCCGCCAGACGGTCTCGACCGACGGCTCGCCCATGAACTCCCGTTCCAGCCGGTCGCGCGTCGCGTCGGTCGCGTGGACGGTGTGGCGCAGGCGGAACCAGTCCCAGTGGTCGCTGTGGGCCTGGACGGCGACCCACTCGTCGGACTCGAAGGGCGACTCGTAGATCCGGAGGTGGTCGCGGGCGCCGAAGTAGGTGCCGTCGTGCAGCTGGTAGGCCTCGTCGATCCACCGCCCGCCGACGGTGCGGTCGCCGTGGCCGGTGTACGGCGCCGCGCGGTAGGGCCGGCGCGTCTCGTTGGGGCCCGGCTCGGTCAGCGCGTAGTTGTGGACGTAGAGATACCGGGTCGCGCCCTGCGCCGAGGCCCACTCGACGACGGTGCCGTTCGCTCCGGCCGCGGCCGCGGACTCCCCCGCGGTCGTCGGCCCCACGTCCTGCCACTCGGCAGTCGTCTCGTTCCAGGTGGCGCCGCCTCGCTCGGTCAGGAAGTACCGGACGGTCTCGGCGTCCGCGTAGACCACGAGGTTGATCGCGAGGGTCCGCCCGCTCGCGGATTTGCGGGTGCTCGTGTACGGCCAGAAGACGTTCTCTCCCGGCCGCGGTTCGACCAGTTTCGCCGGCGTCGTCCCGACCCCGGAGTCGTCCGGCCCCGTCGCCGAGAGGGCGAGCGACCCCGCGCCCGCGACGAGCACCACGGCGACGAGCAGGCCGAGCGCGACCGAGGTCGACGGTGGCCACGGCTGCTCCACGCGCGCCGTATGCGGTCGACGCTAATACGCGTTCCGGGGGTCGTGCGGGCGACCGCCCGCTCGCCGACGCCCGTCGGTCCGCCGACGCAACGACCGCCAGTTCACCGAGGTCACGACCGCCAGAACGCCGGCGTCAACAGGACGAGCACGGGAATTATCTCGATGCGCCCGACCCACATCAGCACGATGAAGGCGACCTTCGTCGTCGCCGGGAACCCCGCGTAGTCCCCGTAGGGGCCGGCCGCCCCGAAGGCGGGGCCGATGTTGAGGAAGGTCGCCGCCGCCGCTCCCATCGCGTCGAACTCGCCGATCCCGAGCCCGACCCTCGCGGCGTCGGTGACGACGAACACCGTCAGGAGCACGAAGACGATGCCGCTCAGCAGGACGTAGGCGTACACGTCGCGGACGACGTCCTCGTCGACGACCTGTCCGGACAGCCGCACCGGCCGGATCGCGTCGGGATGGATCTCCCGGAACAGGTCCCGGTGGAACGACTTCACGACGACCAGCCACCGCAGCGTCTTGATCGAACACGTCGTGCTCCCGGCCATCCCGCCGGAGAACATCGCGAGGAAGAGCATGTGCTTGGCCGCCGGCGACCAGCCGTTGAAGTCGACCGTCGCGTACCCCGTCGTCGTCAGGATCGACACGACCTGGAACAGCGAGTGGCGGGCTACCCGCTCGACCCGGGTGAACTCCCCGGAGGCGACCAGGAAGCCCGCGGTCAGCCCCGTCAGCCCGAGCACCACCGCGAGGTAGAAGCGGAACTCGTCGCTGTCGACCAGTCGCGAGGGGTTCCCCCGCGTCAGGTGGTACAGCAGCACGAAGTTCGTCGCGCCGAGGAACATGAAGGGGATCGTCGCCCACTGGACCGCCGGCGAGAACGCGCCCAGGCTCTCGGCCCGCGGCGAGAACCCGGCCGTCGAGACGGCGGTGAACGCGTGGGTCACCGCGTCGTAGAGCGTCACCTCCGGCCCGAGGCCGACCGCGCCGATGGCCAGCCACGTCGCGACCATCAGGCCGGTCAGCCCGGCGTAGAGCCACCCGAGCAGGCGTGCCGTCTCCTCGATCGACGGCGTGAGCTTGTTCACGTCCCGGGTCTGGGACTCGGTCTCCATGAGCTGGGCGCCACCGATCGACAGCTGCGAGAGGACCGCGACCGCGATCACGAGGATGCCGAGCCCGCCCATCCACTGCAGCAGCGCCCGCCAGAGGTGGACCGCGCGGCTGTGGGCGCCGAAGTCCCGGACGACAGTCGCGCCCGTGGTCGTGACGCCGCTGGTCGACTCGAACAGCGCGTTGACGGGGCTCGCGAGCGTCCCCTCGCCGGCGATCAGGAACGGGACCGCGCCGACGACGGCGATCGCCAGCCACGTCAGCGCGACCATCAGGAACCCCTCGCGGATGCCGAGGTCGTCCCGGCCGAGCCGTTCGAGCGCGATCCCGGCGGCCAGCGTCAGGACCGCGGTGGCCAGGAAGGGGACGAGCGGCTCGCGGTACCACAGCGCGACCAGCGCCGTCCCGACCAGCGGCGCCGTCAACGCCTTCAGGACGGTCCCGACGAGGCTCAGGCTGGTGGCCCAGTCGACCCTGAGTTCGCCGACGACCCTCATCGCGCGCTCACAGCTTCTCGGTCACTTCGTCGAGCACCGCGGTGTCGACGAAGACGATCACGTGGTCGCCCTCCCGGACGACCGTGTCACCGCGCGGCGTGATGTGCTCGTCGCCGCGGGTGATCGCGCCGATGACGACGCCCTCGGGGATGTCGGCGGCCGACTCGCGGATCGACCGGTCGACGAGGACGCTGTCGGGGTCGACCTCCAGTTCGAGCACCTCGGCCTTGTCGCCCTCGATGATCGAGACGTTCTCCGCGCGGCGGGCGCGGGTGAACCGGGTGATCTCCTCGGCGGTCGCCTTCCGGGGGCTGACGGCCACGTCGACGCCGACGGCCTCGAACAGCTCGGTGAAATCGCCCGTGTTGACGACGGTGATCGCCCGGTCGGTCCCCTTCCGCTTGGCGAGTAGCGTCGCGAGCAGGTTCTGCTGGTCGTTGGTCAGCGCGGCGACGATCACGTCGGCCTTCCCGACGTTCTCCCGTTCGAGCAGCTCCTGGTCGGTCGCGTCGCTGTTCAGCACGGTGGTGTTCGGGAGCTGCTCGGCGAGCCAGCGGGCCCGGTCCTCGTCCTGTTCGATCAGCCGCGGGGAGAAGCCCCGCTCCTCGAGCAGTCGTGCGGTCTGGTAGCCGATCTCGCCGCCCCCGACGATGACGATGTCCTCCGGCCCCCGCTCCCGGGGGGCGATCTCGGAGCTGAACGCGCGGATGCTGTCGGGGCTGCCGATGGCGACGACCTCGTCGCCGGCCTGCAGCCGGGTGTCCCCGCGGGGGATCACCACGTCGTCGTCGCGGATGATGGCGGCGAAGGTCAGCGAGTCGAAGCGGTCGGCCTCCGCGACGGTCTGGTCGGCGACCGGGCTCTCGGCGGGGATCTCGAACTCCGTCATCTGGACGAGCCCGTCGGCGAACGTGTCCACGTCCTGGGCGGTCGGCAGACCCGCCAGCCCGACGATGGCCTCCGCGGTGAGCAGGTCCGAACAGACCATGAAGTCGACGCCGAAGGCGCCACGGGCCCGCTCCCAGGCGGTGAGGTACTTGGGGTTCTTGACGCGGGCGATGGTGAACGCGTCGCTGACGACGTTCGCGGCGCCGCAGGCGACGATGTTCGTCTCGTCGTCGTCGGTGCTGGCGATGAACAGGTCGGCGTCGGCGACCCCCGCCTCCTCGAGCGTGGCGATGTCGCTCCCGTCGCCCTCGATCGGCAGTACGTCCAGCGAGTAGGTCAGCGACTCGACGCGGTCGGTGTCGATGTCGACGACGACCACGTCGTGGGACTGGGCGAGGCTCTCGGCGATCGTCGAGCCGACCTCGCCGGCGCCGACGATGACTACGCGCATCTGCTGCCCTCCGCGTGCATGCCCCCGGCTTTTCGCGGCGCGCGTAAGTGGATTTCCCTCGGTCGCGGGGGTTCCCGGGGCGAGAGTTTCCTCGGGGGTGGGTCCCCGGGACGAGTGTCTCCCCCGGAGACGGTGCCGACTGACGAGCAGCACGTCGTGACGACCGACTCAGTCCCCCGCCGGGACGAACGGTACCAGGCGGTCGGTCACCCGGTCGGCGTGCTGGATGAGGACCGTCCCGACCACGCTCATCACGAGGACGTACCCGACGGCGAACGGCGGGACCACCTCGCGGACCGGCCCCGAGGCGGACAGCGCCAGCGCCGCGATGACCAGCGAGAACTCGCCCCGCGGGACCAGCCCGATCCCCGTCCGCAGCGACCGCAGCGGCGAGAGGTCGTACAGCCGGCCGGAGACGGTCCCGCTGACGAGCTTGCTCGCCGTCGACAGGACGACCGCGGCCGCCAGCAACCCCGCGACCGACGGGAGCACCGTCACGTCGATTGTCAGCCCGATCGAGAAGAAGAAGAAGGCCGCGAACAGGTCCCGGACGGCCACGACGTGGTGTTCGATCCGGTCGACGTGCCCCGTCTGGCTGAAGCCGGCGCCGACGAAGAAGGCGGCGACCGCCTCGCTCAGCCCCAGTGTCAGCGCCGCGCCCGCGACGAGCGTCGTCGTCGCGAGCACGCCCAGCACGAACAGCTCGTCGGACTCGAGCGCGAACGCGCGGTCGAGGACCGCCGTCCCGCCCCAGGCGGCGACCGCCAGGACCGCGAGGAAGGCGAAGGCGACGCCCACGTCCCGCGCGACCGTCGCCACGTCGCCGCCCCCGGCCACCAGCGCCGCCAGGACGGCCAGGTAGCCCGCGATGAACAGGTCCTCGTAGACGAGCGTCCCGAGGATCGGCCCGCTCTCGGGGTTGGCGATCCACCCCTGCTCGATCAGCGACTTCGTGACGATGGCCGACGAGGAGATGTACACCACGCCCCCGACGAACAGCGTCGGCACGACGCCCAGCCCGAACGCCAGGCCGATAGCGAGCCCGACGCCCAGGTTCAGGGCGAGGTCGACGGTCCCGGCCGCCAGGATCCGCCGGCGGTCGGCCAGCAGCTGGTCGACGCTGAACTCCAGCCCCAAGAAGAAGAGCAGGAGGACGACGCCGAGTTCGGCCAGCACGTCGATGAACTCGGTCTCCGGGACGAGCGTGAGCGGGACGCCGAACAGCGACGTGGGCGCGTGGGGCCCGACGACGATCCCGGCCACGATGTAGGCGGGGATGACCGACAGCGACACCCGGTGGGCGAGGTAACCGGCGAGCGCGAGGGCTGCGAGGCCGATGCCCACCTCGACGAGCGCCGCGCTCATCCGTCCCCGATAAGGGCCTCGAACTCCGACTGCTCCGCGCGTGTGCCGAGCGTCACCAGGGTGTCACCGGCCTGGACCCGGGTGTCGGGCCCCGGGTTGGGGATCGTCTCCTCGCCGCGCTGGATCGCGATGATCGACGCGCCCGTCTGCTGTCTGACCGATGCCGTCTCCAGGGACACTCCCGCCAGGTCGGTCCCGTCGGGGACCTCGTGCCACTCGATGATCGCCTCGCCCAGCGGCACCGCCACCTCGTCGAGTTCGACCGGCTGGAAGTACGCCCCCTCCAGGATCGAGCCGAACTTGCGCGCCTGGTCGCCCGACAGCGTGAACAGCTGCTCGCTGTCGGCGTCCTCCTCGGGCCGGAGGTACACGTCGCGCTTGCCGTCGTGGTGGAGCACGACGACCAGCCGCCCCCCGCCGTCGATCTCCAGTTCGAACTTGCGGCCGACCCCGGGTACCTCCGTCTCGTAGACGGTCATGGCCCGACCTTGGCCCGGGACGGCATAAGTAGTGTCGGCGGTCGCACTCAGGACCGCCAGTATGCCGGCGTCAGGATGACGAGCACCGAGAGGATCTCCAGGCGGCCGATCCACATCAGGAAGACCATGTACAGCTTCGCGGGCGCCGAGAACAGCTCGAAGCTGTCCATCGGGCCGACCGCGCCGAAGCCCGGTCCGACGTTGCCCAGCGTCGCGATGGCGACGCTCATCGCCTCCAGCCCGGTCAGGTTCATCTCCTCGACGAACAGGCTGTCGACGTACAGCAGGACGGTCGAGACGACGAACAGCGTGAGGAAGATCATGATGAAGACGAACACGTCCCGGAGCGTCTCCTCGGGGACGGCCTCGTCGCCGACGTGGATCGGCTTGACCGCGTCGGGGTGGATCGACGTGAACAGCGACCGGTACATCGCCTTCCGGACGAGCACCCAGCGGACGATCTTGATCGAACCCGCTGCTGACCCGGCCGACCCCCCCAGGAAGAAGGCGAAGAGGAGCACCGTCTGGGCGACCGGGTGCCAGTGGTTGAAGTCCATGCTCGCGTACCCCGTCGTCGTCACGATGGCGACGACCTGGAACGTCGCCTGCCGCAGCGAGTTCTCCAGGTTGCCCGGGATGGGGTCGACGTTCGGTGCGGCCGAGGCGATCCCCAGCCCGGTGAACAGGAGGGCGGCGAGCGCGACGGTGACGCCGGCCATCAGCCCGAGGTACGACCGGAACTCGGCGTTCTCGGTCAGCCGGTCGACCCGGCCGTCGAGCGCGTACCAGAACAGCGCGAAGTTGGTCCCGGCGACGACCATGAACGGGACGAACGCCCACTGGACCGCCGGCGTGAACGCCTCGACGCTGCGCCCCTCCGGCGAGAACCCGCCAGTCGGCATCGTCGTCAGCGCGTGGGCGACGGCGTTGTACACCCCCATGTTCGGCGCGAGCCCGACGACGTTGAGCCCGTAGTAGACCAGCGCCGCTAGGACGGTGAACCCGACGTAGATCTTCCACAGCGCCCGGGCAGTCTCCTGAATGCGCGGCGTGAGCTTATCGATGGAGAGGCCGGGCGCCTCCTCGTTCATGATCTGGGCGCCGCCGACCGACAGCTCCGGAAGGATCGCGACCATCAACACGAGGATCCCCATTCCGCCGAGCCACTGGGAGAGCTGGCGCCACATCAGCAGCGCGTAGGAGTGGCGCTCGAAGGAGATCTCCCCCATGACCGTCGACCCGGTGGTCGTGAACCCGCTCATGCTCTCGAAGAGGGCGTTGACGGGGCCCGCGACCGTGCCGTTGCCGGCCACGAGGTAGGGGATCGTGCCGAGGACCGGGACGACGAGCCACGAGAGGCCCACCAGCAGGAACGCCTCGCGGTGGCCCAGGTCGGTCTCCTCGGAGAGCTGTTCGAGGCCCACGCCGACCGCGACCATCACGGCGCCCGTCGCGACGAACGGGAGCACGCTCTCGCCGTAGTAGACGGCGACGAACACCGGGAACAGGGGGGCGGCCGCCAGGTACTTGACGACAGTCCCGACCAGCGAGAGGCTGAGCCGATAGTCGACGTACCCTTCGTTGGCGACCGCCATTGGACAACTGTCACCGTCCCGGCGGTGGAAGATGTGTGTTTCGGAACCGGTATGCGGGGACCACCGGACGCGGGCCGGTCGCTGGACGCGGGCCGGTCGCTGGACAGGGATCTCGGTCCGTCCCGGTCGCCGCCGCTGGTAGCCGTCGGACAAAGTGGTTAAGTTGGGTCGCTCGTAGGGAACGACCATGGAACGGTTCGTCTCCCCCGGGACACGTCAGTCGACGGCAGGACCGGAACCGAGCTGCGACCGCGGGCGGGGACGGCAACGATGAGCGCCCTCCTCGACCGCGTCGTGCTCCCGGTCGCGAGCGACGACGACGCCAGGGCGACGGCCCGCGCGCTGGACGGCCACGAGTTCGGCTCGATACGGGCCGTCCACGTCGTCGAGAAGGCCGGCGGCGCCCCCGACAAGGCCGGCGTCGAACAGCGCGAGGAGGCCGCCGAGGAGGCGTTCGGCGTCCTCGAAGCGTACTTCGGCGACGGCGTCGACCTGGACACCGAGATCCGCTACGACACCGACGTGGCCGACGCCATCTTCGCGGCCGCCGACGATTACGGCGCCACCGCCATCGTCATCACGCCCCGCGGCGGCAGCCGGTGGGTCCAGCTGCTGACCGGCGACGTGGCGCTGTCGCTGGTGACCGAGACCGACCGGCCGGTCGTCGTGCTGCCGGACGTGGGCGACGGCGACGGGGCTACCGACGTGGCGTCACAGGGCAACGGGACCACCGACGTGGAGTCGCACGACGACGAGAATGCCGGAGGGTCCGACGGTGAGTGACGAGGAACTGGCCAAGGACCTGGGTCCGCTCGCGGCGCTGACGATCGGCGTCGGGACGATGATCGGCGCCGGGATCTTCGTCCTGCCGGGGATCGCCATCGAGGAGGCCGGCAGTTTCGCCGTGGCCGCGTTCGTCCTCGGCGGGGTCATCGCGCTGTTCACCGCGATGTCCGCGAGCGAACTCGGGACGGCGATGCCGAAATCCGGCGGCGCGTACTTCTACGTCAACCACGCGCTCGGACCCCTGTTCGGCTCGGTCGCCGGCTGGGCAAACTGGCTCGGCCTCGCCTTCGCCTCCGCGTTCTACATGTACGGGTTCGGCGACTACATGACCCAGATCATCGGGATCGAGGGCACCTACGGCGTCGGCCCCGTCCAGATCACCGCGATCAAGCTCATCGCGCTGGCCGGCGCGGCCTTCTTCACGCTGGTCAACTACGTCGGCGCCAAGGAGACCGGGCGGCTCCAGAACGTCATCGTCGTCGTCCTCGTCGCCATCCTCACCGTCTTCACCATCACCGGCTCGCTCCGGGCCGACCCGGCGAACCTGCCCGACCCCGCGGGCTACGGCCCCATGATGGCGACGACCGGCCTGATCTTCGTCTCCTATCTCGGGTTCGTCCAGATCACGAGCGTCGCCGAGGAGATCAAGAACCCCGGGAAGAACCTCCCGCGCGCCGTCATCGGGAGCGTCCTCATCGTGACGACCATCTACGCGCTCGTCCTGCTGATCATGAGCGCCGCCGTCCCGAAGGGGTTCGTCGCCCAGGTGTCCGCCCAGGGCGACACCGCCGTCGTCGAGGTCGGCCGCCAGATCCAGGGGACGATCATGGCCGGCGCCCTGCTGTTCGGCGGCCTGCTGGCGACCGCCTCCTCGGCCAACGCGAGCATCCTCGCCTCCTCGCGGATCAACTTCGCGATGGGCCGTGACAACATCGTCACGCCGAAGCTCAACGAGATCCACGACCGCTTCGCGACGCCGTACCGCTCGATCGGGATCACGGGGCTGCTCATCCTCGTCTTTATCGTCTCGGCGGACCTGGAGCTGCTCTCCTCGATCGGCTCGGCGCTGCACCTGATCATCTACGGCCTACTCAACATCGCGCTCATCGTCATGCGGACGGCCGACCCCGAGGAGTACCAGCCCGACTACACCGTCCCGCTGTACCCCCTCGTCCCGATCCTCGGGATGCTCTCGTCGTTCGCGCTCCTGTATTTCATCATCGGTCCCGCCAAGGTCGTCAGCGCCGTGCTCGTGGTCGGCGCGGCCCTCTGGTACGTCTTCTACGCCCGGACCCGGACCGAGAAACAGGGGATCCTCTCGCAGTACATCCTCGAACGCTCCGACGAGATGCCCGAGCCAGCCGTCTCCGCGGCGGCGGGCGTCGCGCCCGACGGCGGCGACTACCGCGTGATGGTCCCGCTCGCCAACCCCGAACACGAGGAGGACCTCATCACGCTCGCCAGCGCGCTGGCCAAGGCCAAGGGCGGGACGGTCGTCGCGACGCATATCGTCACCGTCCCCGACCAGACCTCGCTGGCGAGCGCGCGCGACCGGGCGGACGACCTCGACGCAACCTCGGGGCAGCTGCTCGACCACGCCCGCGAGAACGCCGAGACGTTCGGCGTCCCCGTCGAGACCCACACCATCCTCTCCCACCGCGGGTTCGAACAGATCTTCGACGCCGCGCGCACCCACGACGCCGACCAGGTCGTCATGGGCTGGGGCCCGGACGCCCACGGCTCGCCCGGCCGCGCCGAGTCCGCCTTCGACGAGATGGCCGGCGACCTCCCCGCCGACTTCCTCGTCCTCCGGGACCGCGGGCTCGACACCCAGCGGGTGCTCGTCCCGACCGCCGGCGGCCCGGACTCCGACCTCTCCGCGGAGATCGCCACCGTCCTCCGCCGGGAGTTCGACGCCGAGGTGACCCTGCTGTACGTCGCCGACGAGGGCGAGAGCGCCGCGGGCGCGGACTTCCTCGCCGGCTGGGCCGGCGACCACGACCTCGGCGACGCGAACATGCGCGTCGAGACCGGCGACGTCGAGACCGCGATCGAAGCGGCGGCCGACGACGCTACGCTCGTGATCCTCGGCGCCAGCGAACGAGGGCTACTCCAGCGGCTGATCGGCGGCTCCGTCGTCATGGACGTCGTCGAGGACGTGGACTGCTCGGTCCTGCTCGCCGAGAAGCGCACCGAGCGGTCGCTCCGCGAGCGCCTGTTCGGCGGTCAGTAGTCGTCCAGCGCTCGCTGGTCCGGCCCGCGCCGCTCGCTCTCCGGGACGTTCGTCGCCACGATCTCGTCGACCTCCCCCCGGGAATTCGCGTCGCTGTTGATCGCCCGGGTGGCGCCCTCCCGTTCGACGAAAAAGTCCGCCTCGGCGTAGCGGTCGTACGTGACGCCGCTGTTCGAGAGGACGACCCACACGTCCCGCTCGTCCAGTTCGACGGCCACCTCCAGCAGCCGCTCCTGGTCGGCGCGGTCGAAGCCCGCGGCGCTGTACTCCGCGAAGTCCGCGGTCGGACTCATCGGCTCGTAGGGCGGGTCGAAGTACACCAGGTCGCCGGGATCGGCCGCCTCCAGCACGTACGAGAAGTCGCCGTTGCGTAGCTCGGCCCCGTCGAGCGCCGCGGCGGCCGCGCGGACCCGGTCGGCCTGCACCCAGTCGGGGTCGGCGTAGCGGCCGATCGGGACGTTGAACCCGCCGTCGGCGTTCTCGCGGTAGAGCCCGTTGTAGCAGGTCCGATTCAGGTACAGCAACAGCGCTGCCTCCTCCAGACGGTCGTCGTCGCTCTCGGGCCACCCGTCGCCGTAGGCGCGCTCGTTGAACCGCGCCCGTTGCTGGTAGTAGTACTGCTCGACCTCGGCCCCGCGGCGCGTCTCCTCGGCGAACGGCAGGTCCGGATCCGGGTCGGCCTCGGGGTCGCGGAACTCGCGCAACCGGTCGATCAGCGCCTCCGGCCGGTCGCGTACCTGCTCGTAGAAGTTGACGAGTCGGGGGTTGGTGTCGTTGACCGTCGCTTCGGCGGGTTCGAGGTCGAAGAAGACCGCGCCGCCGCCGAGGAAGGGTTCGTGGTAGCGGTCGAACGATTCGGGGAAGCGGGCGTACAGCTCGTCGAGCAGCTGGCGCTTGCCCCCGGCCCACTTCAGTACCGGCTTCGCCATTCACCGGACGGTGGGCGGTTTCCGTCTTAAACCCAGCCATCGCGGGGGACAGCCGAACGGTCGGTCCGGCCAGCCCGCCCCGCCGTTCCGTCGGTCGACCGCCCCGTTCAGTCCCCGTCGGCGGGGAAGAACAGTTCCGGCTCCTCGTGACTGAACGTGACGTACTCCTCGGCGAGGTTCCGGACGTGCGTGTAGACGCGGCCCTCGCCGGCGGCGACCTCGCCCAGCCCCTCGACCGCGGCGTCGTCGTAGTAGAGCGGACAGCAGACCGCCCGCTCGTCGCCTTCGTCCTTGAGCACGACCAGCGCGAAGTGGATGCCGCTCTCGACGCGGTAGACGTCGTGTTCGTCGAACTCGCCGTCGTCGACCCACTCGCGCAGCCGCTCGAACTCGTCGTCGGGGACGAGCACGTCGAACCCCCAGCGCTCGCCGGTGACGGCCGTCACGTCGCCCGGGTGCAACTGGAGCGTCTCCCAGCCCGCGTCCTCGAACTCCGCGGCCGTGGCCTCCATGTCGCCGATCAGGTCCTCCCAGTGCTCGCGGACCGCGCTCGCCGCGCCCATCTCCGCGAACGCCGGCCCGCCCGCGGCGCCCTCGTCGTCGGTCATGCACGGGATTCCGGGCGGCCCCGCGGAAAAGGTGTCGTTCCGGCGGACCAGGATCGGGTCCTGTCGCGGGGCAGTCAGTCGTCGTCTCCCGTCGCCGCTTCGCCCCCGGACCGCTCCGCGGCCGCGTCGATGGGGTCGGAGTCCCAGTAGGGGTGGTCGTCGACCAGCCGGAAACACGCCGCCCGCTGGCCGGCCGTGTCGCCGTCGTAGTCGTCGGGTGTCTCCTCGCGGCAGGCCTCCCGGGCGTGCGGACAGCGGGTGTGGAACCGACAGCCCGCCGGCGGGTCCCGCGGCGAGGGCACGTCACCTTTCAGCGGGTCGACCCGGCGGCCCTGCTCGCTGGTGTCGGCCCGCGGGACGCTCTCCAGCAGCGCCCGCGTGTAGGGGTGCTGGGGGTCCTCGAAGATGGCGTCGACCGGGCCGCGCTCGACGATCTCGCCGAGGTACATCACCGCGACGCGGTCGGAGATGTGGCGGACGACGCTCAGGTCGTGGGCGATGAACAGGTAGGTCAGCCCGAATTCGTCCTGCAGGTCGTCGAGCAGGTTGAGGATCTGCGCCTGGACGCTCACGTCCAGCGCGCTCACGGGTTCGTCGAGCACGAGGAAGTCCGGTTCCAGCGCCAGCGCCCGGGCGATGCCGAGCCGCTGGCGCTGCCCGCCGGAGAACTCGTGGGGGTAGCGGTCGACCTGGTCGGCCGAGAGCCCGACCCGCTCCAGCAGTTCCTTCGCCCGGTCGCGGCGGATCTCGTCGATCGACCGATCGACGCGCACTTCCACGACGACCCGACTATCGCTGTCGGTACCGTCGCTGACGACCGCCGCCGAGAGGTCCTCGGCGACGGTCGCCGACAGCTCCCCGCCGCGGCGCCGGACCGTCACGTGGACGGTGGCGACCCCGTCCTCGGCGGGGACCACGCGGTCGACGTCGTCGGCCACGCGGACCTCGACGCGGTCGGCGTCGACGCCGTCGACGGTCACGTCGGCTTCGGTCCGCACGTCGGGGTCGGTCGCGGGCAGCCCGTGGATCACGAGCGGTTCGGTGACGATGGCGCCGGCGGTCTGGCGCGGGTCGAGACTGGAGAACGGGTCCTGGAACACCACGCCCGCCCGCCGGCGGAACGCCGCCATGTCGTCGCGGTCGAACACCGACTCGCCGTCGAAGCGCACGTCGCCGGCGGTCGGGTCCTGTAGCGCGAGTAGCGTCTCGCCGGTCGTCGACTTGCCACACCCCGACTCGCCGACCAGCCCGAGCGTCTCGCCCTCGGCGACCTCGAAGCTCACGCCGTCGACCGCCTTGACGCTCCGGCTCTCGGCGCCGAGCAGCCGGTCGACCAGCGAGTCGTCGGCCGCGAAGTGCTTCTTCAGCCCCTCGACCTCGACCAGCGGGCGGCCCTCACTCACGGCGCTCACCCCCGCCGGACCCGTCGGCGGCCGTCCGTTCGGTCCCGTCTTCCTCGAAGAACCCGTCGGGGAGCGCGGTCGCCTCGCTGTACTCGCGCTCGGCGAGGACGCACTTCGCGCCGTGCTCGCCGCCGAGGTCGAACTCCGGCGGCTTCTCCAGGCAGTGCTCCATCGCCTTCGGGCAGCGGTCGGCGAAGTAACACCGGTCGTCCATCTCCTCGTCGCGCAGGCTCGGCACCGACCCCTCGATGGGCTGCAACCGCGGCGCCGGGTCGGCCAGGTCGGGGATCGACCCGACGAGCCCCTCCGTGTATGGGTGGACCGACTCCTCGAAGATGTCCTCGAGCGTCCCGCGTTCGACGACCTCGCCGGCGTACATGACGCAGACCCGGTCGCTCATCCGCGCGATAACGCCCAGGTCGTGGGTGATGAGCACGACGCTCATGTCCCGTTCGGCCTGGATCTCACGGAGGAGTTCGAGGATCTGCGCCTGGATGGTCACGTCCAGCGCCGTCGTCGGCTCGTCGGCGACGAGCAGGTCGGGTTCGCCGGCCAGCGCCTGGGCGATCATCGCCCGCTGGAGCATCCCGCCGGAGAACTCGTGGGGGTACTCCTCGGCCCGCTCGGCGGGGTCGGGGATGCCGACCTGCTCCAGCAGTTCGACCGCGCGGTCGTGGCTCTCCGGGTCGGTGTAGTCGCGGCCGGGGACGACCCCGTCCAGCAGGTACGACCCGAGCCCGTAGCCCTGCGTGCGCGAGCGGGTCGACCGCGGCCGGGCGCTCGCCCGGCGCTGGACCTCCACCGCCTCGGCGATCTGTTCGCCCACCGTCAGCGACGGGTTGAAACTGCTCATCGGGTCCTGGAAGATCATGCTGAAATCGGGCCCCCGCAGCGACCGCCGGACCCGCTCGGGCAACTCCCGCAGGTCGACCATCTCGCCGTCGGCCGCGTCGGGGAACTCATCGGCCAGCTCGGGGTCGCGATACCGGATCTCCCCCTCGGTCACCCGCCCCGGCGACTCGACGAGGTCGACCAGCGACAGCGCCGTGACGGACTTGCCCGAGCCCGACTCGCCGACGATGCCCAGTATCTCGCCCTCGCGCACGTCGAAGTCGACCGACTCGACGGCGTTGACCTGCCCCCGTTCCGTGAAGAAGCGGGTCGACAGGTCCCGGACCTGCAGGAGGTCGCGGGGGTCGGAACCGGCGTCGACATCGGCGTCAGTATCGGCGTCGTCCATCAGACGCCACCCCCTTCACCCTCGATGCCGGGGTCCAGCGCGTCGCGGAACCAGTCGCCGATCAGGTTGATGCCGATGACCGTGACGACGATAGCCAGCCCCGGCATCGCGGCGATCCACCACGCGGTCGTCTGGTACTGCCGACCCTGTGAGATGTCGAAGCCCCACGAGAGGGTCGTCCCGGAGAACCCCAGGAACGAGAGGGCGCTCTCCAGCAGGATGATCGCCGCAACCTGGATCGTCGCCAGCACGAGGATCGGCGTGAGGCTGTTGGGCAGGACGTGCTTGCGGATGACGAACAGGTCGGTGGCGCCCAGCGACTCCGCGGCGGTGACGTACTCCTCCTCGCGGACCGCTAACGCCTCGCCGCGGGCGACGCGGGCGAACCACACCCAGTTGACCAGTCCGACCACGACGATGACGGTCCCGGGGAGCGTGAACGTCTCCGGCATCCCGGTCGGGTAGGTCAGCCCGCCGGGTAGCGATATCGCCCCTCGTATCAGCGGTGCGATCCCGGTCACGACGAACGGGTCCGGGACGGCGACGCTCGCCTCGCCCCACAGCCCCACGAGGGCGATGGCGAGCACGAGCGACGGGAACGCGAGGCTCACGTCGGCGACCCGCATCAGCAGGTCGTCGACCCGACCGCTGTAGTACCCCGAGGCCAGCCCGGTCGGCACCCCCAGCAGCATCGCGAGTGTGGTTCCAAGTAGGCCAACCAGCAGCGACGTGCGCGCCCCGTAGATCACCCGCGAGAGCATGTCGCGACCGAGCCCGTCGGTCCCCAGCGGGTGGGCGGTCGTCGCGTTCACCCGCACGGTCTCGTTGGTGATCTGCAGGCTCCCGTTGACCATCTCCTGGCCGGTCTGGGTCTCGGTGCGGCTGAACCCCAGCGGCGGCTGTTGCTCGTTGTCGAGGTCCTGGTTCGTCGGGTTCCACGGGGCGACCAGCGGCGCGAACACCGCCAGCGCGACCATCAGCGTGACCAGCGCGATCCCGAGCTTCGCCAGGAAACTGCGGTCGAACTCCCGGCGGAGGTTGCGCCGTGTCCGCGGCGACACAGACGACCGCAGCGCCGAGACGATCCGGCGGGGGTCGAGATATTCGAGTAGCGTGTCGAGTCGTCCCATCAGTCCATCACCTGCGGATTGAGCGTCGCGTACAGCGCGTCGACGACGATGTTCACGACCACGAAGCCGAAGCCGATGACCACCAGACAGCCCTGGATGAGCGGCCAGTCGCGGTTGCCGATAGCGTCGATGACCAGCGTCCCCAGTCCCGGCCAGTCGAAGACGGCCTCGGTGATCACCGCGCCACCGACCAGCGTCCCGAGCTGGAGGCCGACGACGGTGATCACGGGGATGAGCGTGTTCCGCAGCGCGTGGCGGTACCGCACCAGGGTCTCGGGCAGCCCCTTCGCCCGCGCCGCGCGGACGTAGCCCTGCCCGAGTTCGTCGAGCATCCCCGAGCGGGTCAGCCGGGTGATCAGCGCCGTGAAGTACGTCCCCAGGGTGATCGCCGGCAACGTGATGTAGGCCAGCCACGACCGCAGGTCCGCGAGGAACCCGGAGACGTTCAGCGGGGCAGCGAACCCCTGCTCGGGGCCGGCGATCACCACGAGGTTCCCGAGGGCGTCGAGCAGCCCGACCGGGCGCGTGCTCGTCGGGAACACGTTGAACTGCACGGCGAAGACGATGACGAGCATCACGCCCAGCCAGAAGTTCGGCGTCGAGATGCCGACCAGCGAGAACAGCGTCGCCCCGTAGTCGGCCGGGCCGTGGCGGTGGGTCGCGCTGACCACGCCCAGCGGGATCGAGAGCACGACGGCCACGAAGGTCGCCGCGAGCGCTAGCTCCAGCGTCGCCGGCACCTTCGCGAACACGCGCGGCCGCACGGGCGTCCGCGACCGGTAGGAGTACCCCATGTCGCCGGTCATGAGATCCGCGACGTAGTCGACGTACTGGACGTACAGCGGCCTGTTCAGCCCCAGGTTCTCGGCGATCCGGCGGCGAGTGGCCTGGCTGGCGTCCAGCGGCGCGATGAAATCAACCGGGCTCCCCGGCGTCACGTACCGCAGCAGGAAGACGACGGTCACCACGCCCAGCACGACCGCCAGTCCCTGCAGCGCCCGCCGCGCCAGGAACCGACCCATCGACGCCACGCTATCGCCCCCGCTCCAGTGCGTGCGCCCGCGTCGACGACATTTAGCTGTCGGTCCCTGACTCCCCGCCGCCCATGCTCTGGGCCTCGTTGATCAGCTCGTCGACTCGTTCGTTCTTGTAGGAGGTCAGCGCCCCGTCGGAGGTCAAAAGCGGGATGATCGTCTGGCTCGCGTCGAAGGTGGCGTTACCCCAGCCGATGAGGTAGAACGCCGGGCCCGTCGAGATGTCGCCGTCGAGCAGCACTTCCGCCAGGTTCCCGAAGTCACGCTGGTTGACCGACGCGGAGACGTTCTCCAGGTCGTCGATGTAGCCGACGACCGCCTGGGCGATCTCCAGGTCCTTCAGGTACCGGCCGTTGGGCGTGTGCAACTCGATCTCCGCGCCGGCGTAGCCGCTCTCCTCGACGAGCCGCTCGGCCTCCTCGGGGTCGTGCGGATAGGGGTCCAGCTCCGAGTTGTACCCGGTAAAGCCCTCCAGCGTCGGCTGGCTGGTCCCGTCGCCGAACCCCGAGAGGACGTTCTCGACGATCCCCTCCAGGTCGATGGCGTAGTTCATCGCCCGCCGGAACTCGGCGGAGTCGAACGGTTCCCGGTTGTAGATCATCGCGTTGTAGATGATCCGGGTGCTCGGGACCGCGCTGATCTCCGCGTTGTCCGCCTGGTCGACCTGGCTGATATTCTGGGGCGGGACGTTGACGATCACGTCCGTCTCGTCGCTGAGCAGCTGGTTGACCCGCGTGCTCGCCTCGCTCGCCGCGGTGATCACCAGCTCGTCCGCCGGCGCCTCGTCCTTCCAGTAGTCGCCGTACGACTCGAAGGTGACCGACACGTCCTGCTCGTAGTTGGCCAGCTGGAACGGGCCCGTCCCGTCCATGTGCGTGTTGATGTACGCCGTGTCGTGGGACTCGACCCACGACTTGTTCATCACGTCGCAGTAGGTCGCGAACAGCGCGAACACGATCGGGTTGATCCCGTCGGACTCGACGATGACCGCGCTGTCTCCGTCCGCGGGTTCGGCCCCCGTGACCCCGGCCAGCTGGTCGGACTGCGGGCTGTCCAGCCCGCCCACATCCGGGTCGACGATCCGGTTGATCGAGAAGGCCACGTCCTCCTTGGTCAGCGAGTCGCCGCTGTGGAAGGAGACGCCCGAGCGGAGTTCGAACCGCACCCGCCCGGGTTCGAGCCGCTCGTAGCCCGTCGCCAGCTCCTCGATGACCCGGCCCTCGCGGTCCCGCGAGAGCAGCCCCTCGTAGGCCTGCAGGACGATGTTGTCCGTCGGCGTCTCGCGGTGGTCGTGAGGGTCCAGCCCCGAGTCCATCGCCGACTGGGTGATCTGCACCGAGCCCGTATCGCCCGTCGGCTCGATGGCGTACCCGTCGATGCGCTCGTCGCGGCGGGCCTCCCAGTCCACGTCCGTCGACTTGCCGTAGACGGAGTACTGGCGGTTCAGGAAGATCCACGGCGCCTCCTCGTGGAGCAGGCGGTTGGCCCGTTCGAGGTAGCCGACCCGCGTCTCCGGCTCCGGCAGCGGCGTCCCCGTCTCGGTCGCGGTGTCGCCGCCGTCCATCCCGTCGCCGCCATTACCGCCGTCGCCGCCGTCTCCATCTCCGCCGTCACCGCCGTCACCCTCGGTCGGCGTCTCCTCGCCGCCCGAACAGCCCGCCACCGCGGCCGTCCCCGCAGCGGTCCCGGCCAGCTTCAAGAAATTCCGTCTGTCGATATCACGTGCCATGTTTCCCTCCGTGGCTTGGGACACACTAATAAGCTGTGACGATATCGGGGCCCACGAACGGACACCCGAGCGGCGACCGCCCTCTCCCGTCGTGGTCGCCCCTTCCGCCGCGACCGATGCCGTCGCTGTCCGGTATCGAGCGTCGAAAGAATGCGGTCGGACCGGACGTTCGGCGGAGTTAGCCGAACATCTGGCGCATCATGGGATGCATCTCCATGAGCTGCTCCTCGGCGATCTCCTCGTAGATCTTGTAGGTGATAGACACCGTCAGCAGCAGCCCCGTCCCGGAGACTTCACCGATGGTCCCCATCATGTTGGCGAGCACGGCCAGCAGGCCGACCAGCGCGCCGCCGATGACGGTTACCTGCGGGATGTACCGCTCCAGCACCTTCTCGATGACGCTGGTGTTGCGGCGGAAGCCGGGGATCTCCATCCCGGAGTTGTGGATCTGCTGGGCGGTCGCCTCCGGGCCCATGTCGGTGGTCTCGACCCAGAAGATGGCGAAGATGGCGCCGCCGACGACCATGAACGTCAGGTCGACGCCGACGCGCAGGGCGATCTGCCAGGGGGCGTTGGTCGTCTGACCGAGCCACCACATCCACTGGCTCGGGTTCCGGACGGGGGCCATGTAGTAGAACAGGCCGCCGACCGGGTTGGCGACGCCGCCCGCCGACTCCTGGTAGGTGCCCAGCCACGCGGGGAGGCTCCCCAGCTGGGCGTGGAGGATCCGGCCCAGGAACTGGATGTTGGCCTGCAGCGCGCGGACGAGGATCATCGGCAGGACGCTCGCGTAGATGAGCTTCACCGGGAAGCGACCGCGGGCGCCCTTGACCCGGGTGTTCGACAGCGGGATCTCCACGCGGACGCTCTCGGCGTAGACGACGACCACGAAGATGAGCACCGTCGTGATCATCGCGAGGATGTCACCCTGACCGAAGATGAGCGTCTGGAGTCCGCTCCCGAGGAGCGGCCCGACATCGGCGCTCCCGGTGACAACCCCGATCCAGTACGGGATGAGACCGATCTCGTTGGGGTTGCCGATGAAGCTCGTCGAGACGAGCCCGCCGATCAGTCGCTGGCTGACGCCGGCGATGATGAACAGGCCGATCCCGGAGCCGACGCCCCACTTGGAGATGACCTCGTCCATGTAGAGGATGAGGACACCGCCGACGAAGATCTGGGCGAACAGCAGCCACTGCACGCCGAACGCCCCGCCGGGGAACGACTGGGCCAGCGCCTCGCTGGCCGGCAGGAACCCGCCCGCGAACACCATCGGCAGGCCGGTCAGGCAGATCATCACGAGCACCAGGAACTTCTGGAGCCCCTGGTAGAGCACCTGGTCCCGGGGGTTGTTCTGCGTGTCGAGGCCGAGCAGGTCGGCACCGCCGAGCAGCTGCAACACGATGCTCGCAGTGACGATGGGTCCGATGCCCAGCTGCATGATCGTGCCCTGTCCGCCCGCGAGGATCGACCGGAACTGGCCGAAGACGTCCTGGCCCTGGCCGGTCCCGAGGCCGAACAGGAAGACGTTCGTCAGGAAGAAGTACAGCACCAGCACGCCGGCCGTCCAGCCCAGCTTCCGCTTGAAGGGGACGTGGCCGTCCGGTCGCTGGACGGTGGGCATGCGGGTGAGTACCGGTTCGGCGGTGTCCTTCCAGCCCATGGTTATGAGTCGTCTTGCTCGTCGGGTGTATCCTTGTCGGTTTCCTCGGCGCGGGCCTGCCCGGCCTCGGTCAGCTCGACCGAGCCGCCCGCGTCCTCGACCTTCTCGACCGCGCCGTCGGAGAAGGCGTCGGCGACCAGGTGCAGCTCGTTGCGCACCTGACCAGCGCCGAGCACCTTCACCACGTCGACCTCGTAGCCGTCTTCGACGACGTCACGCGCGTCGATGGCGTAGCCGTCGCCCGTTTCGTCGGCGACGCCCTCGGCCGCCAGCAGCGCGGCGTCCTCGTCGAGCTCGCGGACGTCGACCTCCGCGACCTCGTCCTGGACGTCGTCGGGTCGTTCGAACCCGTGTTTGTCCCACGGGCCGTGGTTGTGCATTTCGTGTTTGCGGCTCCCGGCGTTGCCCCGGCCGCCGCGGTGGCCGGCGCCGCGGCGGTTCTTGTGGGAGCCGCCGCCGTGCGTGCGGGAGCCGCGCTGTCGTTTCTTCTTGGATGTCATCGCATCGCCTCCAGGAGGTCGTCGATGGCCTCGGTGTCGTGCTTGCCGAGCTCGCCGCCCTCCTTGGTGGGGTGTTTGATGCCGTCGTGGCCGCCGCGGGGCGGGTGCAGGCGCAGCGTCGGCGCCAGCCCCTGCTCGCGCAGCGTCGTCTCCTCGTCGACCAGCGCCTCGGCGAGCTCCTCGACGCTCATGTAGTCGGTGTTGGCGACGACCCACGAGTCGTCGATGTCGGCGTCGCCCTCCAGCGGCTCGCCGCGCCGCTCGAGCAGCAGCTCGACCGTCTCGACGCTGGGTTCGCCGTAGGCCACGTAGTCGTTGACCTTCGTGACCATGCCCTCGTAGGTGTCCGTCTCCGGGACGAACGCGGCGTGGTTCACGTTGTGGATGTTCAGCATCTCCAGCGTGTCCCGTACGTCCTGGTTCATGTTCACTTCGCCGCGGAGCTGGACGAGCGCTTGCATCACTCGATCACCTCGCGCTTCTCCCAGGTCTCCTGGGGGACGCGGGCCTCGGCGGTGTTCTGGAGCGCGTTGAACGTCGCCTTCGCGAAGTTGACCGTCGTGCGGGTGTTGCCCGACGAGCGCGTCCAGATGTCCTCGATGCCCGCGAGTTCGAGCACGTGGCGGACGGTCTCTCCGCCCGCGAGCCCGAGCCCGCGCGGGGCGGGCTGGAGTTCGACCTCGACGCTGCCGGCCTTGCCGGTCGTCCGGAGCGCGACGGTGTGGGGGCGCCCACAGCCACACTCCCAGGACCCGCAGCCCCGCGAGACGTCGATGAGGTTCAGCTTCGCCACCTCGATGGCCTTCTGGATGGCGCCGCCGACCTGGTCGTCGCGGCCCTCCGCGTAGCCGACGAGGCCGTCGCGGTTGCCCACGACGACCACGCAGCGGAACTTCACGCGTCGGCCCGAGTCGGTCATGCGCTGGACCATGTTGATGTCCAGCACCTCGTCTTCCAGCCCTGGGACGAGCTGGTCGACGATCTCCGGTTCCTTGAGCGGCAGGCCGGAGTTGAGGGCGTCCTGCATCGAGTCGATCTCGCCCTCGGCGACCGCGTGGCCGAGCCGTGTGCGAGGCTCCCAGCCGTTACTCATAGTTCATCCGCCTCCAGCAGTTGTTCTCGCATGTCGTCGAAGTGCTCCGGTAGGTCCGTTGCGTCGAAGTCCCCGCCGTACAGCCCGTCGTCGAGCTGCTCGGCGTACTCGGCGATGTGCTCGCCGCGCGTGCGCGACCAGTCCGCGAGTACGCTGTCGTTGTGGGGAACGTCGAGTCCCGCGTCGATTGCACCTTCCTGTACCGCGAATACTTTGCTACCCGGCGTCGGGGAGTTGAGGCCGATGTCGAGGACGGCCTCGTCGAGGCCGGCCTCCTTCGCGCGCAGCCCCGCGAGGACGCCGGTCAGGTAGGCCGCGGGCATGTTGCCCGTCGGCGCCTCCCAGCCGTACTCCTCGAGGTCGCTCGAGTGCGCGCTCGCGACCGTCTCGTCGCCGCTCGGTCCGGTGGTGATCAGCTGCGCCGTGACGTGCCGGTTGCTCTTTCGAGCGACCAGGCGCGGTTTGCCGGATTTCAGCAGGCGCAACCTCTGATGGTAGTCCGTTCGGGCCTCGCGGCGACGCCGCATCGGCACCGTGTAGCGTGGTCCTGTCGCCATTAGTTGTCCTCCAGTGTTCGTTCGATGTCCGCGACGCTGTCGAACTCCCCGCCGCTCGCGCGGTCGTAGAGTTCGCGGTAGCGAGACTTCGAGATCTCGCCGGAATCGCGCAGCTCGCGGAGCTTCTCGCGCTGTGCGCGGATCTGCGATTCCCACTTGTCCTTCTCGTTCTCTCGGCCGCCCGCGGTCCCCTTCCGGGACCCCTGTCCCTTCTGGTGACCGTAGGCGCGTTTCTCCTGTCGCTCGCGGGCGCGACCGCGGGAGTTGCCCTTCGGCGCCTCCGCGCGGATCGCTCCCTCGTCGACGAGCTCGCGGATGTCCTCGCGCGTGATGGCGTCCGCGAGTTCGCCCTGGCGTTCCGGATCGAGCCAGACCTTGTTCTCGCCGACGTCCAGCACGTCGGCCGCCATTCGCTTCTGTGCGCTCAGGTCAGTCATCGACTTCGACCTCCTCGTAGGTGGGGTTGAGGACCTTGATCTGCCGGTCCTCGGCCTCGTCTTCGATGCGCTCGCGCTTGCGACCGCCGACCTTCGAGGCGATGCGGACGGCCTGGGTGTCGCCGTCCACGTCCTCGAGGTCGTCGACGTTGTGGACGCGGACCTCCTCGAAGCCCGAGGGGTGCAGGCCGCGCACCGCTTTCGGCGTGCGGAAGCCCGCCTGGACGGTGTCGCCCTTGCCCTTGATGCCGATCCGCTGTTTCGAGAGCGTCCCGCGGGGCTTGCGCCACGACTTCGAGACGCGCTTTTTCTTGTGGTGGTCCTGGCGGTTGAACTTCGGCATGCTCTTCGACCGCCGCTCGTCGAGCAGCCGCTCGGTGTTCTCGTCGATGTCCGGCTCGAAGTCGACCTCGATGCGCGGGCGCATCTCCGTCTCGACGTCCTCGGCCGGCTCCTCTTCCTCGGCTTCCTCGGTCTCTTCCTCCTCGACCTCGGCCTCGGTCTCCTCGGCGACCTCGAGGCCGCCGACGTCGGCCTTGATGCGGGCCGCCAGTGCGTTGCCCACCACGTCGGCGAGCTCTTCCTGGCTGGCAGCGCGCACGTCGTCGACCGTCTCGTAGCCGGCGTCTTCGAGGTCGGAGGCCCGCGAGGGCCCGACGCCGCTGATGTCCTCGAGCTCCTCGAACTCCTCGTCGTCCTCGGCGTCCTCGACGAGGTCCTCCTCGTCTTCGGCCGGCTCGGGCTCGTCGAGCTCCTCGTCGGCGGCCTCCTTCTGCGGGAGGCCCTCCTCGTCGGCGTTGGCTTCGTCGCCGGGGTCGTTGTCTGGTGTCTCGTCTGCCATCAGGCGTCACCTCGTGTGGGCTTGTTCGTGATGTAGACCCCGTCCTGGAAGACGCGAACGTCCTTGTCCGTGACGCGGGTCAGCTGTTCGATGTCCGCCGCCGTCTGGCCGACGGCTTCCACGTCGGGGCCGGACAGCGTGATCGTCTCCTCGGAGACGGACACGTCGGTGTCCCCGTGGATATCGGTGCGGCGCGGGGCGCGCTCCCCGAGGAAGTTCTCGATGACGACCTCGTCGCCCTCGACGTCGACCTGCATCGGGAAGTGGGAGTAGAAGACCTCCATCTCGTACTCCCAGCCCTCGGTCACGCCGTGGAACATGTTCCGAACGTGGCTCTCGAAGGTCCCCAGCGTCGACATCGTCCTGGCGTCGTCCTCGTCGCTCTCGATGACGACGGCGTCGCCGTCGACCGAGACCGACACGTCGGGGTACCAGAGCCGTCGGGTCACGCTCCCGTTCGGACCCTCGACTGTGAGTTCGAGATGGTCCATCTCGGCGCTCGCCTCGTCTGGAATCTGTAGTTCTGTGCGTGGCATTGTCAGTATACGTACGCGATGACCTGGCCACCGATGCCCTCGTCGCGGGCCTCGTAGTGGCTCATGATCCCGTGGCTGGTCGTGACGACGAGCG
Source organism: Halosimplex halobium (assembly GCF_051414055.1). NCBI lineage: Archaea > Methanobacteriati > Methanobacteriota > Halobacteria > Halobacteriales > Haloarculaceae > Halosimplex > Halosimplex halobium. The sequence goes on along the minus strand of NZ_JBLKNX010000017.1, from coordinate 45,228 downwards.
TCCCGTAGTCGCGGGCGGGGAGAAAGCGCTTCTCCCACTTCTCGAACTCGTCGGCGCCCGCCGAGTAGCGGGGCGTGACCGGGCCACATTCGTTGATCGCTCCTTTCAGTTCGACCTCGAACTTGCCGGCCTTGCCGTCGTCGACGAACTCGAAGCCGTCGATGTACCCGCGGTCGTAGAAGACCTCGAGCACGCTGCCGATCTCGTTCGAGGCGGGTTCTACCTCGTGGTCGAGATGCCCGACGCTCTCGGCGTTGTCGAGCCCCGAGAGTGCGTTGGCGAGTGGGTCGTTTCCTGTCATGAATACTTCCTGAATCCCATGCTTCGCGAGATCTCTCGGAAGCACTGGCGACACAGCCAGATGTCGTACTTGCCGACCAGTCCCTGCTCGCGCCCGCAGCGCTGGCAGGACTCCAGCTGGCCGGTCCGCTTTGCAACCTGCTCGCCAGTCTGCTCGGACTCTGATTCGCTCTCGCTCATTCGCTCACCTCCACGTCGAACGTCCCCTCGACGAACGCGACCGCGTCCGCCACGTCCAGCCGGTGGCTCGACGGGATCTGTCGGGACGCCTTGTCTCGCTTCGATACGCGGTAGCCCGGCCGGACCAGGTTGACCGTCACGTCCAGCCCGTAGATGCCGGTGTTCGGGTCGTACTCCTGGCTCGGGAAGTCGGTGTGTTCCTCGACGCCGAAGCTGAAGTTACCCGTGTCGTCGAACTGCGACTCCGACAGGTCGACCAGCCCCAGCGCCGTCTCGAGGAACTCGTGGGCCTCGTCGTCGCGCAGCGTGACCTTCGCGCCGATCGGGTCGCCCTGGCGGATGCCGAACTCGCCGACGGTCGCCTGGGCCTGCGTGCGGACCGGCTGTTGCCCGGCCACGTCGGCCAGGATCTCCTCGGCGTCCGCCAGTTCGCGGCCGCCCTCGCCGACGCCCATGTGGACGACGACCTTCTCGACGCGCGGCTCGCGCATCTCGTGGAAGTCGCCGCCGGATTCGCTCTCCGAACTCATTCGTCGTCACCTCCCTCCTCGACGTCGGCCGCGGCCTCGGCGGTCGCGTCCTCGGGGCCCTCGCCCTCGTCGTCGGTGAAGTTCTCGTCGATGACGACGACGTACTCCTCGACCGTCTCGAAGCCGCCCTCGTCCTGCTCGACGATCACGTTGTTGGAGGCGCTGCCGGGCGTGACCTGGATCTCGTCGACGGTGCCGACCTCGCCCGCATGGGCGCCGTCGACCGCCGTCACCAGCGCGCCCTCCTCGTACTCGAAGTGGGCGACGATCTCGCCGTCGTCGTTCGAGACGACCACGGAGTCGCCGCCGTCGTAGGGGGCGCCCTCGTCGACGACCAGCGTCTGGCCGTCGTGCAGGGTCAGCTGCACGTCGCCGCCGGGCACCGTCTTCTTGTTCACGATCTTGCCGAGCGTGGAGTCCGCGGCCTCCTCGTCGATGGGGGTCAGCGAGAGCCGACCGCCCTCGCCGGGGAACACGCGGTAGTACTCCTCTCGCTCGACGAACGCCAGGATGTCGAACATCCCGACCGGACGCTCCTCGTCGGAGACCGCCTTGCCGTTGATCAGGACGCTGTCCTGCTCTAAGGCGTAGCGGGCCTCCTTGCGGCTGTCCGCGTAGCCGAGCACGTCCCGCAGGACGATGAGCAGGGGCACCCCCGCCTCGCCGTGCGGGCCGGCGTCGGCCTTGACGGTGAACGTCTCGGTCTTGCGCTCGATCGGCCAGCTGTTCGGCACCGAGAGTCGCTTCTGATGTTTCGTCATGCGCTGTCCTCCTCCGATTCGAGACGCTGCTGGCGCCGGTCGTCCTCGAGGTTCAGGTCCGTGACCCGCAGGTTCGAGGCGTCGACCGGACGGGGAACCTCCTCCCCGTCCGCGGCCTCGACCGTCACGTCCTCGACCCTGACCGCGGTCTCGGAGAGGTCCACGTCGACGACCTCGCCGGTCTCGCCGGCGAAGTCGCCGCGCAGCACCTCGACCGTGTCGCCCTCGTTGACGCGCACGTTGCGCTGCCCGTACTCGTCACGGAGGTCCTGCGACAGGGTCGCCCGGACCTTCTCGTGGCGCTCGTGCAGCGGCGCCGTAGCGTCATCCGTCCGCTGTTTGCGTGGTTGCTCGCTCATACTATCATCGTCGCCGTCGAGGCGACCGACCCGAATCGCTCCGCGACCTCGCGGGCGATCGGTCCTTTGAGTTCGGTCCCGCGGGGGTCCTCGTTGTCGTCGACGACGACCGCCGCGTTGTCCTCGAACTTCACGCGGGTGCCGTCCGGGCGGCGGATCGGCTTGCGCTGGCGGACGACGACCGCCTCCAGCACCTGCCGCCGCATCTCCGGGGTCCCCTTCGTGACCGAGACGGTGATCTTGTCACCGATACCCGCCTTCGGATGGCGGTTCTTCGCTCCCGAGTAGCCGGCGATGGAGATGACCTTCAGCTCGCGTGCGCCGGTGTTGTCGGCGCAGTTGATCAGCGAGCCCTTCTCCAGGCCCTGGGTCACGTCTGCCTTCATCGCCTCCATCAGTCGTCACCTCCCGCGCGGGAGACCACGACGTGGCTCTTCGTCTTCGAGAGCGGTCGACACTCCGCGATCGTCACTGTATCGCCCTCGTCGAGGTCGAGACACTCGGGTGCGTGGGCCGGAACACGGCTCCGCCGTTTCATCAGGCGGTCGTATTTCGGCACCGGCACGTCGTACTCTCGCTCGACGACGACGGTCTTGTCCATGTCGGTCGACGCGACTGTGCCCTCGAGCGTCTGCCCGCGCACCGAAAGGGTGCCGTGGAACGGGCAGTTCTCGTCGTCACAGGCCGCGTCGGGTTCTTGTACGTTCAATCCTAGCGCCATTTGCTATCACCAGATTTCTCCGTTCGTCGTGCAGGCCGTGCGACCAGCCTGCGCCCTTCGACGGTCACGACCTCTCCGGCCGAGGCGTCGCCCGCCCCCGCGGGAAGCGTGAACTCGAAGGTTGTCCCCGCCTTGGGGACCGTCGCCACCCGATCCGCTCGCTCGGCGGACCCGCTGTCCGCTCGCTCCGAGGACTCGCTGCCCTCGCGCTCGACCCCGAGGGTGTTGGTCGTCTCCGCGACGACCTGCCCCTCGATACCGAGCAGGTCGGGGTTGTCGCCCGCGCGGACGCGGGCCGCCAGCCCGACCAGTTCGTGTCTCGCCAGCGTCTCGGGTGTCAGCGGCATTATTCGGACTCCTCGAGGTCGCCTTCTTCGCGCTGAATGGTCTTGATCCGCGCGATGGCCTTCCGGAGCTCCTTGATGCGACCCGGATTCTCCGGGGCGCCGCCCGCGGCCTTGACGGCCCGGTCGTTCAGCAGCTCCGTCTCCAGCTCTTCGAGCTCCGCCTCCCGCTCGGCGGGCGTCATGTCGCGGATCTCCTCGGTGTGGAGGACGGTCATTGCTCACCCTCCTCGGCGTCGTCTGCGTCGGAGTCATCGTCGGCCGCGTCGGCCTCGGAGTCCTCGTCCGCGTCTTCCATCTCCTCGACGAGCTCCTCGGCTTCCGCCTCGGTCTCCTCGTCGAGCTCCTCGTCGACGGCCTCGTCGAGGTCCTCGAGTTCGTCCTCGATGTCCTCCTCGTCGGGCACGTCCACGTCGTCGAACTCCTCGGTCTCCTCGGCGGCCTCCTCGATGACCTCCTCGTCGACCTCCGGCTCGGCCGGCTCGTCGTCGGTCTCCGGCTCGGTGACCTGTTCGGCGTCGGCCTCCTCGGGTTCGCCCTCGAGGAGCTCCTCGACGGACTCGTCGTCGACGTCCTCGACGTAGTCCTCGACTTCCATGTCCTCGTAGACCTCGAAGTCGTCGGGGAGTTCGGCGTCCGGCGGGATGATCTTCACCTGCACCCCGATGGTGCCGAGCTTCATGACCGCGGTGCCGATCCCGTGGTCGACGATGTTCTCGGCGGGCTCACCGTTGTGCTTGATGTACCCGCGGTTGAACTTCTCCACGCGCGAGCGGGCGCCCGTGACCTTCCCCGAGAGGACGATCTCGGCGCCCTTCGCGCCGGACTCCATGATCCGGTCGATCGTGGTGTGACCGGCCTTCCGGAAGTACCAGCCGCGTTCGAGGGCGTTCGCCAGGCGGTCGGCGACGATCCGGGCGTTCAGGTCCGGCTCGTCGACCTCCTGGACGTCGACCTGCGGGTCCTCGAGGTCGAACCGCTCCTCGAGCTCCGTCGTGATCTTGCGGATGTTCTTCCCGCCCTTGCCGATGACCATGCCGGGCTTCTCGGCCTTGAGGACGATCTGGGTGCCCATCGGGGTCTTGGCGACCTCCATGCCGCCGTAGCCCGCGCGGCCCAGTTCGTCCTGGAAGAACTCGTCGATCTGGGTCCGCTGGAGGCCGTCCTCGATGAACTGCTGTTCGTCGGCCATTATTCCTCGACCTCCGGCTCTTCGAGGATCAGTTCCACGTCGACCTGCGGGGAGTTCCAGGGGCTCGCTCGGCCCATCGCGCGGGGCTTGCGACCCTGGGACTCGCCGACCTTGTGGGCGGCGACGTGCATGATCTCCATCGACTCGCCGTCGAAGCCCTGCTCGTCGGCGTTGCCGACGGCGTTCTCGAGCAGGTCGAGGAAGCCCTCGCTGGCCTTCTCGGGGTAGCGGCCGGCGTCCCAGCCGTCGATGTCCTTGCGGTGGCCGACGCCCGAGTTGTGCTCGCGGAAGGGCACCGACTGCTCTTCGGCGATGACCGCCTCGAGGTACTCGACGGCCTCGGCGGCCGTCTTCCCCTTGATCTCGCGGGCGATGGCCTTGCTGTGCTTGTGGCTCATCTGACGCTCCCGAAGCATCGCTTTCGCCGTTGTCTCCGGGTCGGCGTCGACTGAGTAGCTGATTCCCATGTTATTTGAGCGGTACGAACTTCGAGGAGCGCGTGGCCCCGATGCCGGCCTGGCCGTGCTCGACGGAGGTCCGTGTCAGCTGGAACTCGCCGAGGTAGTGGCCGAGCATCTCCGGCTCGACCTTCACTCGCTCGAAGCTCTGGCCGGTGTAGACGGCGAAGGTCAGCCCGACCATCTCCGGCACGATCGGCATGTCGCGCAGGTGCGTGCGGATGGGGTCGTTGGCCGTCTCCTCCTCGCCGGCCTCGCGGGCCTCTTCGAGCAGCTTCTCCTTCTCGACGGAGAGGCCACGCGTGATACTTCGCCGCTGTCGAGCGGGCAGCAGTTCCGCGACGTCCTCGAGGTCCATCTCCTGCAGTTCCTCGAGCGTGTGGCCACGGTAGGTGAACTCACCCTCGTGACCGATCTGGTACTCTGAACTCATTTGTTACCACCTCGGCCGGTACGGCGCGAGGAGATGTCGCCCACCTTCCGGCCCGGCGGGGCGTCCCGCGAGACGGACTTGGGCTTGCCGGGGTGCTGGCGACCGCCCCCGCCGAAGGGGTGGTCGACGGCGTTCATGGCCACGCCGCGAACGTTGGGCCACTTGGTCCCCCGTGCTTTCATCTTGTGATGTTTGTTGCCGGCCTTGACGAACGGCTTCTCCGTCCGGCCGCCGCCGGCCACGACGCCGATCGTCGCGCGGCACTCCGGATCCAGCCGCTTGGTCTCCCCGGAGGGGAGCGTCACGACCGCCACGTTGCGGTCGTGGGTCAGCAGCTGGGCGTTGACGCCCGACGCGCGGGCGAACTTCCCGCCGTCGCCGGGGTTGGCCTCGACGTTGCAGACGGGGACGCCCTCGGGGATCTCCGCCAGCGGGAGCGTGTTCCCGGGCGCGATCTCGGCGCTGACGCCCACCTGGATGCGGTCGCCGACGCCGACGCCCTCGGGCGCGAGGACGAGTCGCTGGTCGCCGTCCTCGAACTCGATGGCCGCGACGGGCGCCGAGCGGGCGGGGTCGTGTTCGATGTCCACGATCCGGCCCTCGACGATGTCGCCGTCTTCGACCGTCCGGTGCGACAGTTCCGCCTTGTAGCGGTGCGACGGCGCCCGGAACGTCGAGGTGCCGCGACCGCGTCGTTGTCCCTGGATTCGTCGTCCCATGGTCAGAACACCCCGATCCTCGAGGCCACGTCCTCGGCCTCGTCGTCCTCGGAGAGCGTGACGTACGCCTTCTTCTCGCCGTTCGGCTGGACCTGCGTCTGCACGTCCACGACCGTCACGTCGAACTGCTCGGAGACCGCGTCGGCGATCTCCGGCTTGGCGGCGTCGCCGGCGACGACGAACTGGAGCTTGTTCTGGAAGTCCAGGTCGTCCATCGCCTTCTCCGTCATGTTCGGGTACTTGATGATATCACTCATCGCTCGGCCACCTCCGCGACGGCCGATTCGGTCCAGACGGTGAGACGACCGGCGTCGCCGCCGGGCGCCAGGTCCTCCGCGTTGACCTGGGCCGCGGTCGTCACGTCCGCGCCCGCGAGGTTGCGGGCGGCCTTCGAGGGCTCCTCGCTCGTCACGAAGAGGATCGACTTCGCGCGGTTGTACTTGCGCCCGCGGGTCGTCCCGCGGCCGGCGCGAACCGTCGCGTCGTCGGCGCGCTCGATGTCGGCGTCGACGCCGAGCGACTCCAGCACGTCGACGACCTCCTGGGTCTTCACGAGGTCCTCGAAGTCGTCGGAGACGACCAGCGGGAGCTCGACGTCGTCGTCGAAGTCGTGGCCGCGGTCGGCCACTGTCTCGGCGTCCGCCGTGGCCGCGACGGCCGAGCGGACGGCGAGTTTCTTCTCCTTCGTGTTGATGTCGAGCCCGCGGTCTTTCTCCTCTTTCGGCGGGTGCGCGCGGCGACCGCCGACGGTCTGGGGCACGCGTCGCCCCTGGCCGTTCTCCCGGGGGACGTGGGCCATGCCGCGGCCGCTCCCCTGGGACTCGGCGGGCGTGCGCAGCCCCGCGTAGTCGTCGCTGCCGTAGTCCTGCTTCCGGTTGGCCTGTGCGGCGTTGACGGCCCGCCGGATCAGGTCCGGGCGATAGGCCGTCTCGAACGCCTCGGGGAGCTCGAGGCTCCCGTCGTCGTCGCCGTCCAGGTCGCGTACTGTCGTTTCCATGTGTTAGTCCTCCTGTGTGGTCGCGGCGGTCCCGCGCCCGCCCTGGTTGGACTGGGTCGAGACGTACCGGACCTCGGGGTCGAGGCGGGGCTGGTCGTTCGGGCGGACCGCCGGCCGGAAGCGCACGACGCGCTGGTCCGGGCCGGGGACCGAGCCCTTGACGAGCGTGTACGGCCCGTCGACCTCGCCGTAGTTGACGAAGCCGCCCTCGACGGTGGCATCCGCGCCCTCGCCGATGTCGATGAGGCGCTTGTTCAGCTCGGTGCGCTGGTGGTAGCCGGTCTGCCCCTGCTGGGGGACCGTCGAGCGCACGCGCGAGGGGTTCCACGGGCCGAGGTTGCCGATGCGTCGGCGCCAGCCCTGGCGGGCGTGTTTGCCCTTCCGCTTCTGGACGCCCCAGCGCTTGACGGGGCCCTGGGTGCCCTTGCCCTTGGTGACCGCGGCCACGTCGGCGTACTCGCCGGCGCGGAACACGTCGGTCATCGAGTGCTCGCCGCCGTCGGCGACCAGATCGAGCCCGAAGTCGAGGCGGTCGGACAGGGAGCCACCGCCGACCCGGGTCTCCATGACCTCGGGTTTCTTGCGCGGGACGCCGGGGATCTCGGTCGGGACGGTGTGCGTGATGACGCGCACGTCCCCGAGGTCGCCCGACTCGTGTGCTTCGCGGATCTGTTCCTCTGCGGCGGCAGCGTCGTGGTCCTCCGGGACGTCGAGGGCACGGTCGAGTTCACCGTGGAACTCGTCGGCCCACACTTCCGTGAGGGGACGCTGGCCGTACGGCGTGTCTTCGTAGGCTCGGAGCGCGACCGCGCGCATCGGCGGCGTCTCGACGACCGTCACGGGGACGGTCTCCTCCATCCCCTCGCGGGGGGAGTCGGGCTCGTCGTTGATCAGCACGACGTGTGTCATGCCGGCCTTGTAGCCGGCGAAGCCCTGGAGACCCGGCTGGCCGTCGTCGTCGGGCCAGCTGTTGAACCGCGGGGTCTCACTCGCCGCTCGCGTACGCGGGCCGAAGCCCAGCGAGCCTTTGCGTGGTCTGTTCGTACCTGGCATTTGTCTTACCTCGTCAGCCTGAGGGGCGAGAGCGTGGCGAACACCGCTTCCTCCGTTCGCACGACCTCGCTACCCTGGTCCGGAACCGTGTTCAGCCAGAGGTCGAACCTGTCGTCGCCTGTCTCCGCCGCGACGGCCTCCGGGTTCTCGCCGAGGATGGGGGGCAACCCCCGTTCCGGCGCGCCGAAGGCGACCGTCAGGTCGCCGGGCGCCGCCTCGTCGTCGGATGCGTCGGAGTCGTCGGATCCGCCCGTCCCGTTACCGGACGTGCCGCCATCGTCGCCACGAAGCCGTGCGACCAGCTGGTCGAGCTTCGTGACGGTCAGCTCCTCGCCGTAGCGAGAGGCCGCGATGGTCAGCCCGGCGTCGGGCCGCGCGAGCGCGTCGTCGATCTCGGCCGAGTCGACGACGAACCCTGCCGCGGGCTCGTCGACGAGCTTCGCCCGAACCGGTCGTCGCGAAGAGACCCTGACGGAGACGCGCTCCCCCTCCCCGACCTCCATTCCGGAGGGAACGGGCAGGGAGACTGGGTGTTGCAGGCCGCAATTGACCCGTACGCGTCCATCAGCACCGACCTCGGTCACGATTCCCTGTCTTAACGACCCCGATTCGTCCGAACCGGAGCCGGTCCGTGAACGGACCCGGAGCGCCGGCAGGACCCCCGCGTACTCCAGTTCGCCCCGCCTGTCCCATACCTCCTTTCGGAGGTAGGGGGGTGTGGCGGCGTACCGCAGTACCGTTTCGACGAACCCGGCACCTCGCTTCTCGACCCCGTCGGGGTCGGGATAGACCGTCAACCGGTCCACCCGGAAGACCGTGGCCGCGCGGGCCACGTATCCGACTTTGCGAGTCGCCTCGCGTTTGTCTTCGGCCTCCCGGGTGAGGGATGCCGGCACGAGCACGCTGGTGGTCATGCCGTGACGCTTCCGCGCCGCGCCACTAGACTGTAGCGATACATCCCCAGCCCACCCTTAAAAAAAGCGCGCTTCACGCGCGCGGAGGGACGCGTTCACATGCCCACCGTTCACACGGAGCGCCGCGCGACGGGCCCGATACGTACCGGACGGTCGCCCCTTCGCGTCGAGGTAGTATTCGCCGGCTCCGGCAGCCGGGACGGAACGGTCGGGGCCGGAACGCCACCGCCCTGTCTCCCGGAACGTCACTGCCCGCCTTCCCACGCGGCGTGGTCGGCGGGTTCGCGCGCGAGCGTCCCGCCGGCGCGCCGCTCAGTCGTGGTTCGGTATCGTCTCGTCGCAGACCGGGCAACTCCCGCGGCCCTGGCCGGCGTCGAGATCGTTCGGCTGGCCTGTCCACCCGCAGACTGGACACTGGACGGGGTCGCCTGGCATGACGCCTTGGACACGCGTCGCCGGCCGGAAAAGCGTGGTGGCGGTCGGCCGGGAAACCGGGGGCGACTCCCCGCCGCGAATCGACAGCCCGCGCGGCCGTCGCCGTCGCCGGTCCGACCGATTCGGAAGCCTTTTATCCCTCTCCGCCAGTCGTTTACGATGTGAGGCGCACCGGGCGACCGGGCGACGCCGAGCGTGCGACGGTAGTGTAGTGGTATCACAGGACCCTGCCACGGTCCTAACGCGAGTTCAAATCTCGCCCGTCGCACTTCTTCCGCGAACTACCCGGCGAGTACCTCGTGCGCTCGCCTTCGTGAGCGGATGAATGCGCTCCGAGATTTGAAGTAGACCGGTCGCGCGCAGTTCAAATCTCGCCCGTCGCACCTCTTCCGTGAACTACTCGGCGAGCGGATGCGCCACGTTCGGGCCCCGATCTCTCCCGAACACGAGGGTCTTCGACCGGACGACGTGGTCTCGGTAAAGCGGCGCCTACGGCTGATACGGTGAGAATATCGTGTGCCGGCCGCGGTCGGGAATCAGTCCGCGTGGCGAGCGTCGCGTGCGTTCCGGCGAATCTCCGCTTTCCGGTCCTCGATAGCGCCTTCGAGCGCGGCGCGCATATCGACGCCCGTCGCGTCGTCGAGCGCCTGTTGTAGTTTCGCGAGCGTCTCGTCCTCCTCGTAGGAAGGCGAGTCCGGTAGGCCGGACATACTCAACGCACTTCCGAGGTCGGTACTTAAGGTTTCGGTCCGAATCTCTCGGTTGAGAACCTCGCAACCAGCCTGCAGCTACCCGGACGGTTCGACTGCAGACACCGTTTCGGCCGGGGCGGGACCACCCCGGCTACCTGAAGGCTTAATACTCGGGATACAGAATCACGTGCCATGTCAACTGTCGACGATAGAGCAGCGAGCGGCGAGCGAGCGACCGCCGAGGCGGCGGACACGCCGGTCGTCCGGGTCGAGGGGCTGTCGAAGCGCTACGAGGGGGTCCAGGCGCTGGACGACGTGGACCTGGACATCGTGGACAACGAGGTGCTCGCGCTCGTCGGCGACAACGGGGCCGGGAAGTCGACGCTGGTCAAGTCGCTGACCGGGGTCATCTCCCCGACCGCGGGGACGATCTACGTCCGCGACGAGAACGGCGAGCTCGCCGAACAGACCATCGAGGACCCGAGCGACGCCCAGGAAGTCGGCATCGAGACGGTGTTCCAGGACCTGGCGCTGTCGGGGCAACACGACGTGGCGAGCAACGTCTACATGGGGCGGGAACCCCGTCAGTCGAACCTGCTGGGGCGGCTCCTCCGGCGGGTCGACCGCGACCGGATGGAGGAGGGCGCGACCGAGGCGCTCGCGGAGATCGGGTTCCAGGTCGACCCGACGGCGCCGACCGCGGAGCTGTCGGGCGGCCAGCAGCAGGCGACCGCGGTCGCGCGCGCGCTCATCTCCGACCCGGAGATCGTCCTGCTCGACGAGCCGACCGCGGAGGTCTCCGTCGAGGGCTCGGAGAAGATCCTCGAACTCGTCGAGCGGCTGAAAGACCAGGGCCGGACGGTCGTGTTCATCTCGCACAACCTCGACGAGGTGTTCGAAGTGGCCGACCGGATCGCCGTCCTCCGCGACGGGAAGCTCGTCCAGGTCCTGGACAACGACCCGTCGCTCGACCGCCGCGACGTGGTCGGGCTGATGACCGGCGCGGTCCAGCGGCTCGACGACGGGACCGACGAGACGGCCGACGCCGCGTCCGAACCGGAGACGGCTCCCGGGAGCGACGGGTCGGCCGACGAGGCCGCGGCGACGGAGACCGACACCGAGCGGACGGCCGACGAGGCCGCGGCGACGGAAACCGATACCGAGCGGACGGCCGACGGTAGCTGATTCTTCGCCGACCCTTCGACCGTTGAGGCCTCCGTAGCGGCCGCTCCGGGGGATAGGCCGAGGTGTCGGACCGCGCGGCGGGCGGCGAGGCGACGGACGCGGGGGCCTGTCAACTCCGGGTCAGCAGGCACCAGTAGCACGGCGAGAAGTCGGGGGACCGCGGGGAGGACGCGTCAGAGTTCGACGGCGACGAACGCGAAGACCGCGAGCAGGAGGACGCTGGCGCCGGCGACGGCGCCCGCGGCGCGGCTCCGCGGGAGCTCGTGCAGCGTCTCCATCCCGAAGACGAGCAGGCCGAGGACGGCGAGGCCGACGACCGCGCCCGTCGCGGCGACAAGCGGGAAGATGAAGTCGAGCGCCGCCAGCAGGACGGGGACGAACAGCCCCACGGTCGGCGCGGCCGCGAAACAGACCGCCTGGACGGTCTCGTCGACGTCGCCCGACCCGTCGAACAGCCAGACGAACGGCTGGAGGAACGCGACCAGCAGGAGCGCGCTCCCGCCCGCGAGGACGTACGCGAACACCGGGATCATCCCGAGCGCGCCCACGTCGCCGGCGATGAACAGCAGGTCGAACGCGAGCCCGAGGAACGGCGACCCGGTCAGGGGGTTGGTGACGAAGGTCAGCGCGGCGACGACGACGACCGGCAGCGCCCAGGTCGCGGTCACGAGCACGAAGAAGGCGAGCGGCCGGTCGACGCCCTGGACCTGGTCGCGGACGTGCCCGAAGTACTCCCGGGGGTGGCGCAGGATGCGTCGCAGCGGCGTCGTGTACTGTTCGACGACGGTCTCGTAGCGGGTGCGGCGGGTGATCGCGTCGACGGCGACGGCGAAGATGATGAACAGGCCGGTGAAAATCGAGAACAGCTCCGTCCCGAAGCCGGCGAGCACCAGGATGTTCTGGGTGAACGCGAACACGAGCGCGCCGAGGACGGTCCCGCTCATCGTCCCCTCGCCGCCGAAGAGGTCGGTCCCGCCGATGACGACCGCGGCGATGACGACGAGTTCCTGGCCGTCACCCGTCAGCGGCGAGACGTTGCCCGTGAAGGCCAGCTGACTCAGCCCGGCGAAGGCCGCCATCAGCGCGACGATGACGAACCCGGCGATCTTCACCTGGTCGGTCTTGATGCCGGTGTACTCGGCGGCCTTGAGTTCCCCGCCCGTCGCGCGGACGCGGTAGCCGAAGGCCGTGTAGAAGAGGATGTAGTGGAAGACCGCGCCGAGGGCGACCACCCACAGGATCTGCAGCGGGATGGTGTCGAACGTCTGGGTCGCGTCGTGGACTCCCGGGAGCCGGTAGGAGAGCGCCGGCAGCGTGAACAGCTGCACGTCGGTGAACGGGACCAGCACCGGGAACGGCAGCGAGATCGTTCCCCCCAGCGCCCTGAGCGAGAGCGGCGTTTCGCCGAGGGGGATCGTCTGGGTGACGCTCCCCAGGATGGCCAGGTGGGCCCCGCGCAGCAGCGTGAGCGTCCCGATGGTGACGATCAGCGAGGGGAGTCCGACCTTCGTCACGAGGATACCCTGGAGGACCCCGAAGAACACCGCGAGCAGCGCGACGGTCAGGAAGATGAACCAGATCGAGAACCCGTCGAGCAGCATGACCGCCGTGATCCCGGCAGAGATGCCCATCACCGACCCGACCGCAAGGTCGAACTCCCCGGCGGTTATGAGGACGGTCATCCCGTAGCCGATGAGCGCGACGACCGCGGCGTTGCGGAGGACGCCGACGAAGTTTCCGAGCGTCAGGAACACGTCCGCCCGGACGACCGACCCGACGACGAGGAGCCCGAGGATGGCCACCACGACGCCGAACTCCCGACGGCCGAAGATCCGCTGTACGAGCGTCCGCTCGCGTTCCACTGCCTCCGGACCGCTGTCCACTTCGGTTGCCATACCTCATCGTTCTACGGGCCCATCCATTAAATTCACCGGCGTATTGTCGTCGCAGAACCACTCTCTCGGCAGTATTCGGGCGATCCGGCGACGGGGAACCCGTCGTCGATCCGCCGGTCGATGACGGCGGCGCCCCGCCGACGCGGGGTCGGCCGGGCAACGCCGACGAGCGCGGGGTCAGGTGTCGTAGTTCTCGTCCTGCCAGCTGACCAGTTCGTCCCACGACCCCGAGCGGGTCCTGGCGAACTCGATGTTGGACTCGTCGACGATGGAGACGCCGGTGATGTAGTCTTTCATCGGGATGCCCCGTTCGACGTACTCCCAGCCGAGCATCACCGACTGGAACCCCTGGGAGTAGGGGTCCTGCCCGACGGTGAAGGTGATCGTGTTGTTCTCGATCCCCTGCAGCGTCGACTCGGGCAGGTCGAAGCCGCCGACGATCACCTCGTCCTGGAGCCCCTCGCTCTCGACGAGCTGGGCGGCCGCGGCCGGCCCCCAGAAACCCGACCCGAGGATGACGTTGATGTCGTTGTTGGCGCTGTAGGCGTCCTGCACGCGGGAGGTCGCCTGGGACACGTCGGTGCTGACGTTGAGCTGGTCGAGCATGGTGACGTTGTCCTGGGCGCCGATGGAGTTGACGAACCCGTCGGTCCGGGCCTGCAGCGCCGGGTGGCCCGGCACGGCGATACACGGCAGGACGGTCAGTTCGGTGTCGGAACCGAGGATCTCCTGGGCCTTCTCGTAGGCGGTGATCCCGACGGCGTTCCCGGCGGGGAACGCCCGCTGACCCACGTAGGGCAGCGGCATCCCGAACTCGTCCATCATGTACTCGTAGTCCCACCCGTCGACCGTGGTGTTGTACTGGACGACGGTGATGTCGTTCTCCATCGCGCTCTTGACGGGCGCGGTGTACGACGACTCGTCGAGGACCGTCGTCCCGAGCAGGTCGCGGCCGCTCTCGAGCGAGTCGACCTTCGTGTTGAGGATCTCGACCTGCCGGGCCTGGTCGTTGCCCTCGGGACCGGTGAACGACCCCGTCCAGCCCATCGCGTTGAGGGCGTCGTTCATCCCGGCGATGACCGGCGTGAAGAACTGGTTGGTCCCGTTGTGGGTGACGAAGTCCATCCGCCGCTCCTCGTGGGTCGGCTCCGAGAGGTCCATCGAGTCGGCGCCTGGCGGCGGCACCAGCGGGACCCGCGTGAACTCCGGGATCTGGTTCGACCCGCCGCCACCGCCGTCGCCGCCGTCGCCGTCCTGGCCGCCGCCTCCGCTCGTCGGCGTGGCCGTCTCCTGGTTGCGCAGCGAACTGCACCCCGCCATCCCCGCGAGCCCGCTGGCCAGCCCGGCCGCACTGAGCTGTTTCATCAGCTTCCGGCGCGATACGCCAAGTTCGATCGAGACGACGTCGTCCGCCTCCTCGATGTCTCCACTGTCAGGTGCCATCGTATGACAGGGTGACCTAACGACAGTCGTTACTTATAAATTGTGCCGATAATTCATCAGGAATCTCCCGGACTCGGGGATGAGTACATACCATTTGCTTTTGTCACGAACTGATTACACATCGGGCAGATCTGTTCCATGGGGTCGAGCCGCGCGCTGGCGGAGCATCTTAGGTCCGGCCGGTCGTACCCCCGGTCATGACAGTCATCGGCTTTCTGAGCGTGGCACCGGTCGTCGAGGGGAGCATGTCCGAGGAGGTCGCGAAGGCGGTGGCGGCGCTCGACGAGTTCGACGTGGGCTACGAGACGACGCCGATGGGGACGGTCATCGAGGCCGACGACTCGGCGGAGCTGTTCGCGGCCGCACAGGCCGCTCACGAGGCCGTCGACGCCGACCGCGTAAGCACGTTCCTGAAGGTGGACGACAAGCGAACCGTCGACCAGTCGGCCGGCGAGAAGGTCGACGCCGTCGAGGACCACCTCGGGCGGGAAGCGAGACGCGAGCGTCCGGAGTGAGGGCCGGTCGGGCGAACGGGCCGCGTCGTCCGCGTCGGCGAACCGAAGACCGAAGGCCCAGCGGCGTGGAGGCGGGTGTATGGAGAGTCTCAACCGGACCGCGACGGACCTCGTCGACGAGGCGCTGGACTTCGCCGACGAGCTGAACGTCGCGGCCCACCAGCTGGACAGCGAGGCGCTGGTCGTCGACTTCGGCGTCGACGTGCCGGGCGGCGTCGAGGCCGGGCTGATGCTCGCGGAGATACAGACCGCCGGGCTGGCGACCGTCGAGAGCGACCTCGCCGAGGTCGCCGGCGCGCCGCTGACCCACGTCGAACTGTCGACCGACCACCCGGCGCTGGCCCTGCTCTGCTCGCAGAAGGCCGGCTGGGAGCTCAGCGTCGACGGCTTCGAGGGGCTGGGCAGCGGCCCCGCCCGCGCGCTCGTCGCCGAGGAGGACGAGTTCCAGCGCGTCGGCTACGAGGACGACTTCGAGTTCGCCGTCCTCGCCATCGAGACGGAGACGGTCCCGGACGAGGCCGTCGTCGAGCACGTCGCCGAGCGGGCGGGCGTCGCCGAGAGCGGCGTCTTCCTCCAGGCGTTCTCGACGGCCAGCCTCACCGGCAGCGTCGCGATGGCCGCCCGCGCGGCCGAGCTCGCGACGTTCCGCCTCTCGGAGCTTGGCTACGACCCGCTCGATATCCTCTCGGTGACGGGGTCGGCGCCGGTCGCACCCGTCGCCGACGACGAGGAGACGGCGATCGCGCGGACGAACGACGCGCTGGCCTACGGCGGCCAGGCCCACCTCGTCGTCGACGAGCCGTTCGACCGGTTCGACGAGGTGCCCTCGACCGCGACCGACGAGTACGACACGCCGTTCGCCGAGATCTTCGCCGACGCCGACTGGGACTTCTACGAGGTGCCCGAGTCCGTGTTCGCGCCCGCCCAGGTCACCATCGACGTGGTCGGTGGTGACACGCACGTCCTCGGCGACGTGAACGAGGAGCGACTCGCCGAGAGCTTCGGGCTCTAGCGTGCGCTACAAGATCGTCCCGCCGGTCCGCGATCCGGCCTTCCTCGCGGCCGCCCAGCGGGCCCTGCCGCTGGTCCCGGGGACGGTCGAGGACTGCTGTCTCCGGATCGTCGACGAGACGGCCGCGCCCTCCCGGGACGCCGCCCGCGAGTACCTCACCTTCCTCCAGGCGCTCGAACTCGCCGAGGAGACGCCGCGGGGGTTCAGGCGACGGCGCGTCGACGCCGACGAGGCCGCCCTCGCCGAGGCCTTCGAAGGCCGGGTGTTCGGCGCGAGCGAACTCCTCGCCGCGCTGCGCGCGGCCGAGTCGCTGACACTCGACGAGGCTTTCGACGAGATCCGCGAGCACGTCCCCCGGTGGGAGCGCGACCGCCACACCGACTGGGCGGCCGAGTGGCGCGAGCGGACCGGGCGGTTGCTGGACTGGAGTGTCGAGTTCGGCCTGGCCGCCCGCGACGGCGACCGCTATCGGGCCGCGGACGCGTAGGCGAGCACCAGGCGTCGACGGACGCCGCTCGCTCGCCAGCGTGGACTTCGCCGCAGCGCCCCGACGGATTGTCTATACCCAACACCGGGTCCTGGCCGAACATACCTCTCGGTAGTCCCCCGTACGGCCGACGAATTCGGATCGAAACCCATTAGCTATGTCCAACAAATTCGCCGGTATGCGCGAGTTCGAGTTCGTCCTCACCTACCGGCCGGGGGCGGACGAGCTGATGGACGTGTTCCGCGAGCGGTCGGGGCTGCGCGCCCAGACGGCGGCGTGTTTCGCCAACGACCGCTCTATGTGGCGCGTCGACCACGTCCTGGGGTCGCCCGACGCCCTCGACGCCGTCGAGGAACACTTCCTCGACGAGACGACGTGCAACGAGTGCCTGGACGTGGCGGGCTGTGACTCGACGCGGGAGTACCAGGTCATCAGTTCCGAACCCGAGCACCGCGTCTACTTCACGCGCCGCGAGGAGATCCAGCACTGCCACTCGATCCCCTACCTCGCCGTCGACCACGTCGGCGACGGCCTGCTGATCGAGGCCGAGCGGTGTGACGACGAGTACGTCTGGCGGCTGCTCATCCCGGAGGACTGCGCCGTGGGGGAGCTGTACGACCGGGTCGACGAGCGGCTGCGCGACGGCATCTCGCTGGAACTCGGCCACGTCTCCGACCCGCAGAACTGGAACGGCGGGTTCGGCACCGCGGGCCTGCTGACGCCCGAGGAGCGGGAGACGGTCGCCGCCGCCGTCCGCGCCGGCTACTACGGCACGCCGCGGGACGCGACCGTCGCGGACCTGGCCGACGAACTGGACACCCCCCACTCGACGGTCCAGTACCGCCTCCAGCGCGCCGAGGAGAAGATCGTCAGCCGCTTCGCCTCCGAGACGCTCTGACGGGTCAGCAGCACAGTATCCGCCGGTGGCTCATACGGATTATTGCAAGTCATTCCGGGATCGACCGCACGCAGTCGTGCGGTCGACCCGGTAAACGCTCCCAATAATCCGTATCAGTCCTCGTCCGCGACGAGGTCCGCGACCATCCCGCTCACGTACTCGACCTCGTCGTCGTTGACGCCGTGGCCCATGCCGGGGTAGATGCGCTCCTCCACGTCGGCGTCGAGTTGCTCCAGCACTTCCGTCGTCACGTGGACGCGCTCCTCGGGGATGTGCGGGTCCACGTCGCTGCAGCCGACGAACGAGGGAGTCCCCTCCAGCGACCCCTCGAACTCGTCGGGGTCGACCGTCTCGCCGATGAGCCCGCCGGAGAAGGCGACGTGGCCGCCGTACCGCCGCGGGTTGCGCGCCACGAACTCCGACCCGAGACAGGCGCCCTGGGAGAACCCGAGGATCATGACTTTCCCCGTCGGGATCCCGGCGTCGTTCGCCTCGCCGAGGGCGTCCGCGATAGCCTGCAGGCCCGACGAACGGCCGGGCTCGTTGGACTCGACGGGTTCGAGGAAGGAGTTGGGGTACCAGGTGTTGCGCGCGGCCTGCGGGGCCAGCAGGGCGACGCCGTCCTCGTGGAGCTGGCGCCCCATCTGGAGGATGCTCTCGGCGGTCGCGCCGCGGCCGTGGACCAGGATCATCGCGGCCTCGGCCTCCTCCAGCGGCGTCCCGCCGGTGGCGAGTTGCTGTCCCTGGTGGGGCCCGTCCATTCAGGCCACCTCCCCTGTGGGAGCGGGGTGTTCGTCCGTCGGTGCCGCACCGAACGTCTCTCGCTGGGCGGTCATGGGCTTCCATACGGTGTCGCCCTACAAAGGCGCTCGCCGACATCGGCGCCACCCGATGACATCGGGGTTACCGACCCGACCGCGGTCGCCCGGGCCCCTGATCCCTGTGCGATCACCCGGGGCCTCGGATCCCAGTGCAGTCGCCCGGTGTCAGAGTCCCAGAATCCCCCGGGCCTGCGAGGTATCGGCGACCTCCCGGCCGAGTTCCTCGGCGACCCGGACCACGCGGTCGACGAGCTGGGCGTTGCTCTCGGCGAGTTCCCCCTTCCGGTAGTAGACGTTGTCCTCCAGCCCGACGCGGACGTTGCCGCCGAAGAGGATCCCCATCGTCGCGAAGGGCAACTGGTGGCGGCCGAACCCGAGCGTGTTGAACAGCGCGCCCTCGGGGAGGTTGTCGACGGCGTTGAGGAAGTTCCGGGGTCGCGGTCGGGTGAGCGTCCCCGGGCCGAAGATCAGCGTCGCGTAGACCGGGTCGGCCAGGTCGCGCCGCTCCAGCAGGCCGTGGACCTCGTTGCGGTGGCCGTCGTTGAACACCTCCAGTTCGGGCTTGATCCCGCGGTCGGCCATCTCGTCGTACAGCGCGTCGATGGTCGCGACGGTGTTCTCGCTGGTGAGCCGGTCGTAGCGGTTCAGTGGCCCCATGTCCAGCGACGCCATCTCCGGCGGCGGGTCCGTCCGCAGCGAGAGATGGCGTTTCTCCGCGGGCGCCCCCGTCGCCCCGGTCGTATGCTGGATGATCACGTCGTCGGTGTGCCGGCGGATCGCCTCGTCGATCGCCCCGAACCGCTCGGTCGAGAACGCTCGTTCGCCGTTGTCTTTCCGGGCGTGGACGTGGACGACTGACGCGCCGGCCGCCTCTACCTCCCCCGCTGCCCTCCCGATCTCCTCGGGCGTCTCCGGCAGGTTCGGGTTGGTCTCCTTGCCGTGGATCCCGCCGGTCAGCGCCGCCGTGACGACGACCGGCTCGTCCGCGAGGAACCGCTCGTAGCTCACGAGCCATCGCCTCCGTCGTTGCCGCTCTCGTGGTCACTCTCGCCGGTCGGCTCGCCAGCGGCGTCGTCGGCGTGGTCGCGGTAGATCTCGCAGTCCTCGGCGTGGGCGAGTTCGAACCGGTCGTTGCAGATGTCCGCGCGCATCGGCTGGACGAACCGCTCGGCGGCCTCGCAGTAGGCACGCGTCTCGTCGAAGCTCGCGCCGTCGGCCGACTCCCGGTACGAGAGGAACGGGCAGGTCACACGCCGAATTACGGGGCTGGAGAGTTAACGGTTCCCACGTGAAGATCCCCCGCCGGGAGTCGCAACCTTGTTTACCGGACTCGGCGAGACTCGGGTATGAACTTCTTCGACCGGCTGGCCGACCGCATCGCGGCCGTCGACAGCGTCGTCTCGGTGGGGCTGGACCCCGACCCCGCCCGGATCCCCGACCACCTGCACGACCACGACCTGCCCCGCTGGGCGTTCAACCGCCGCATCATCGACGCGACGCACGAACACGCCGCGGCGTTCAAACCCAACGCCGCCTTCTACGAGGACCCCGACGGCTGGAAAGCGCTACGCGAGACCGTCGCCTACGCCCACGGCAAGGACGTGCCGGTCCTGCTGGACGCCAAGCGCGGCGACATCGGAAACACCGCCCGCCAGTACGCAGACCTGCTCTCCGACGACGGTATGGGCGTCGACGCCATCACTGTCAACCCCTACCTCGGCCGCGACGCACTGGAACCGTTCCTCTCGCGGGAAGACAAGGGAGTCATCGTCCTCTGTCGGACCTCCAACCCCGGCGGCGCCGACCTGCAGAACCTCGAACTCGAAACCGGCGAGCCGCTGTACGAACGGGTCGCGGCGCTCGCCGACCTGTGGAACGACAACGACAACGTCGGTCTGGTCGTCGGCGCCACCGCACCGGAGGAGCTGGCGGAGGTCCGGGAGATCGTCCCCGACATCCCGTTCCTCGTCCCCGGCGTCGGCGCACAGGGCGGGGACGCCGAGGCCGCCGTCGAGTACGGCCTCGCTGACGGCGTCGGCCTCGTCAACTCCTCCCGCGGTATCATCTTCGCCGGGGAGGACCAGGGCGAGGAGTTCGCCCAGGCGTCGGGACAGGCCGCCAAGCGACTGAAGAAGCGGCTGAACCAGTACCGGGAGTGAACCGACCAAGGGCGTGACTGGCCGGAGCGTAACTGGCCGGAGGGCGGCCAGCCGGTGGAACACTGCCCGACGGCGACCCTCCGGATCGTTCGTGTCGAAAACCATCAAGTAGCGGCGACGAAGTGATCGTGCGTATGACTAACAAGCCGCCCGAGTACTGCCCTCACTGCGGGGGCGAACTGGCCGCGGTCGACCCGCCGACCGTCCACCGCTGCGAGGACTGCGAGGAGTTCGCGTTCTACAACCCGACGCCCGCTGCCCGGGTGGCCGTCGTCGACGGCGACGAACTGCTGCTCTGCGAGGTGGGCGTCCCCGGCGTCGCGGACACCTGGGAGACGCCGGGGGGTCGGCTGGAGGCCGACGAGGACCCGCCCGTCGCGGCGGCGCGGGAGCTCCGAGAGGAGACGGGCCTGACCGTCGACCCCGGAGCACTGGAGCTGTTCGACGCCCGGAGCTACGAGTCGGTCCCCGACCAGTACACGACGAGACTCTGCTACGCCGTCGACAGGGCGGCGACGGGGGGGCAACTACAGGCCGGCGCGGAACCCGACGGCGTCCGGTTCTGGTCGGCGGCGGCGTTCGCCGACTCGGGGATGGCGCTCAGCGACCGCCAGCCCGCGGCGACGCGGGACCTCTCGTGGTGGCTTGAGGGCGCCCGCGCGACGCTCGACGAGGCGTGACGAGGGGTTCGGGCTCAGAACCGGTAGGTGTCGACGCCGTCGGGGGTGTCGTCGCCGGTCCCGGTCGGGTCTGTCGGATCCCCGCCCTCGACTTCGGCGACGCACTCGCTGCAGATCCCCAGCTGGGTGTCGAAGTGCCGGTCGCAGACCAGGTTCCCGCAACGGTCGCAGGTGTGGTCGACATCGGGGCGCTGACAGACCTCGCAGAGCCCGGATACGCTCATGTAAGCTCGTAGCAGGCGAGCGCGTAAAGGGATTGGGCGGCGGGTGGATGGCGGGCAGGACGGTCCCCGAGAACGGGCGAGCGGGAACCGTCCGCGACCGGTCACCAGTAGAGGTTCCGCCGCGTCCGAGACGTTTAGGAGGCACCGACGCCAAGGGGCGATCGTGTACGGTACCCGGCTTGTCACGGCGGTCGCCACGGTGTTCGCCGCCATCGCGGTCCTGTTCGCCATCTTCGGGTTCGTCGCCAACCTCGGCTTCTTCGCCGTCGCAGCGCTGTTCGGTGCGGTCGCGTACTTCATGTGGTACCACGCGTCGGGTCGGTTCGCACAGCGGCTCTACCGCGGGGTCGAGAACCGGGCGGCACCGGGCGGCGCCGGTGGCGGCAGCCGCGCCGACCGCGGCGGGTTCGGCGCCGGCCCGCGGGAGGACTGGGAACCGCCCCGCGACGAGGGCGCCCGAAGACGGGCACAGGCAGCCGGCGGCCAGCAGTCAGGGGGTGGCCGTCGCCAGCGACGGGGAGCCCGCGCGGGCGGTCAGCGCCGTCGCCGGGGGCGGGCGACCGCCGCCGCACGGCGGAGCGGTCCCACAGCCGCCGAGGCCTACGACACGCTCGGCCTGGACCGCGGCGCCGACGAGGACGCGGTCAAGGCCGCCTACCGCGAGAAAGTCAAGGAGGTCCACCCCGACTCCCCCGACGGCGACGAGGAGGAGTTCAAAGCGGTGCAGTCGGCCTACGAGCGACTGACAGACTGAGTCCCGTCCCGTTCGGTTCGAGTGGCGAGTGTATCGGCTGTTTCTGTTTGTGGTGTCGTGAAACGAAGTCGTGTCGGGGAGACCGCATTCGCCGGTGAGCGCTGAAAGCCTTCGGCGCGCTCGCGGTCGCTGTCTCCGAAAACCGAAGATTTTCGGGATCGGGCGAGAGCACAGCTCCCACAGACCTCGCGAATCTCGGATTCGCTCAGTGACGAGAGAGCGAAGCTCTCTCGAACCAGGCGGGATATCCGCGCTCTCGGCACCGCCCGCTCACGGCACAGCCGTTCGCTTCGAGGCGCACAGCACCTCGCACCGCGCGGATATGTTGCCCGCTCAGTCGACTCTCGGCGCGAGCGTGCCTCGCCCGTTCAGTCCACCGGGCGAGCACGCTCTCCCGAGCCCGCGCTCACACGTTCGCGCGGACGCCAGGACCGTACTGCAGACCGCCCCGCACGGCACCGCAGAGGGCCACGAGCCTCCCCAGCCGATTTGCTTCTGCCGTCGCTCATCCACCGTCGGAGCAAGCTCCGACGAGCCTTCGTTCACACAGTTCACGAAGACCTCGCGCGACCGGTCGCGCGCATGAACGCGCGCCTCCGTCAGAGCTGACGGCCCTCGGAATCGCTTCTCTGACGACCCTCGGAATCGCTTCTCTGACGGCCCTCGGAATCGCTTGCGATTCCGAGACGACAGCGCGCGCCACCCGCACCGCGCCCGCTCATCGCAACAGATCGGTCGTCAGACCTCCGTCTGACGGGGGCTTATGGCTCGGCCGCGGGTGTGGATCGGTAATGGCAGAGACAGAGTCGATCACCGTCGCGGACGTGAGCGACGGGCCGTGCGGGTCGGGCGAGCCGGGCCGGGCCGTCGACCTGCCGGTCGTCGAGTTGCTGACCGGGCGCGGGTTCGTCACCGGCAAGTCCGGCTCGGGCAAGTCCAACACCGCGAGCGTCGTCGTCGAGAAGCTGCTCGACAACGGCTTCGGCATGCTCATCGTCGACATCGACGGCGAGTACTACGGCCTCAAGGAGGAGTACGAGATCCTCCACGCCGGTGCCGACGACGAGTGCGACATCCAGGTCACCACCGAGCACGCCGAGAAGATCGCCACGCTCGCGCTGGAGCAGAACGTCCCGATCATCCTCGACGTGTCGTCGTTCCTCGACGAAGAGGAGGCCGCCGACCTGCTGACCGAGGTCTCCAAGCGGCTGTTCGCGAAGGCCAAGAAGCTCAAACAGCCCTTTTTGATGCTCGTCGAGGAGGTCCACGAGTGGATCCCCCAGAAGGGCAGCGTCGGCGAGTGCGGCAAGATGCTCATCAAGATCTCCAAGCGCGGCCGCAAGCACGGCCTGGGGATCGTCGGCATCAGCCAGCGACCCGCCGACGTGAAGAAGGACTTCATCACCCAGTGCGACTGGCTCGTCTGGCACCGGCTCACCTGGAACAACGACACGAAGGTCGTCAAGCGGGTGCTCGACACGGAGTACGCCGAGGCCGTCGAGGACCTCGACGACGGCGAGGCGTTCATGATGAACGACTGGGACGAGGACGTCCAGCGGGTCCAGTTCCGCCGCAAGCAGACTTTCGACGCCGGTGCCACGCCCGGCCTCGACGACTTCGAGCGCCCCGACCTCAAGTCCGTCAGCGACGACCTGGTCTCCGAGTTGCAGGAGATCAGCGAGGAGAAGGCCGAGACCGAGGACCGCATCGCCGAACTGCGCGAACAGCTGGACGAGAAGAACTCGCGGATCGCCGAGCTGGAGGCGGAGCTACAGGACGCCCGCGACATGCAGCGGATGGCCGACCAGTTCACGCAGGCGCTGGTCGACCACGTCAAGGGGGCCAACCCCGGCCGCACCGAACAGGAGCGGATGCGCGAGCGCCGCGCCGCCGCGAACGGGGACCAGTCGTCGTTCGACGACGCCGAGGAGTGGACCGACGGGTCGGCAAAAGCGGATACAGACGGCGAGGAGCCGCCGCTGCCCGACGAGACCGCCCGCGAGGACGACGGCTACGACGAGTCGGCGATGACCTGGCCCGGTGACGAGGCCGCCCGGGCGGAGGCCTGGGAGGGCGGCGCCGAGGCCGACGAGGTCGCCGACGGCGCCGACGCGGACACGGACCACGGCGAAACGACCGCGGAGGCCTCGGGGAGCGACGGCGACGACGGCGGCATGTTCGGCGGCATGGCCGACGGGTTCGGTGACGACGCCGAAGCCACCGGGAGTGCCGCGACGGACGGCGGAAGGACCGCGCGGGCCGACGAGGGGCTCGGCGGGGCCGACGACGCGGCGATGACCCGCGGGTTCGACGGCGTCGAGGACGACCCGCTGGGCGACCGCGCGACCGACGCCTTCGAGGCGGGCACCTCGACGGCCGTCGACGACGAGGCGGTCGAGGACGCCGCCGCGTTCGCCAGCGAGCTGGCCGACGACCTCGCGGACCTGGAGGCCGAGACACGGCAGATGCTGCGCTACTACCGCGACCACGGCCCCGGGACGCCGACGGACGCGCTGTTCGCGGCCGGGGGCTCCGACGACCGAACCCGGGCCTACGCCCGAAACCGGCGGCTGCGCGTCCGCGGTCTGGTCGAACACGTCGGTCGCGGGCGCTACGACTATCGCGTCCCCGCCCTCCTGCGCGAGCGTACCGACCGCGAGTCGGTCGACCCGTTCGTCCAGCAGGTCGAGCGCGCGCTCGACGGCGACGACCACGAGGACGTGCCGGTCGACGAGGCCGAGGACGGCGACGACCACGAGCAGGCCGACGAACCCGGTCAGGTCGAGGACCCCGACGCGGGCACGGCGACCGGCGCCGGCGACGTGCCGGCCGAAGACGCCACCCCGAGCGGAGACGCCACCAACGGGCTCGACGACCTGCGATCCGACGACGCCACCGACGACAGTGGCGACGACGACTCCTCCCTCGCCGTCGACAACGACGACGTCGAGATCCTCGACTGACTCGCCAGCGGACCGTGACGCCGCTCACGGAGTCCACTCTGCTCCACGGATCCGTCGCGATCAGATCTCGGGCAGCCGCAGGCCCGCAGTGACCATCGCGAGGGCACCGACCGCCAGCACCGCCAGCCCGGGGGCGAACGAGCCCGTCAGATCCCTGAGCCCGCCGACGAGGAACGGGCCGAAGAAGCCGCCGAGTTCGCCGACGGCGAACACGAGGCTCACGGCGGTCGCGGTCAGCGCCGGGCCGATGTCCTCGATCTCGGTCGGGATAGCGCGGACGAGCGGCGAGACGCCGCCGACGCCGGTCCCGACGACCACGGCGGCGACGCTCGCCGCGAGGACGCTCCGACCGACCACGAGGCCGGCGATCCCCAGGAGTGCCGCGCCGCCGCAGGCGACGACTGCCTCGCGGCGGCGACCCAGCCGGTCTGAGAGCGGCGGGACGACCACGGTGCCGGCGGCCTGGCCGACGACGAACAGCGTCGCGACGGCCGCGGCCCGCGCGGGGGCCGCGCCGCGAGCGCCCGCGAGGGTGGGCAACCACCCCTGGAGGCTGTGGCCCAGCAGCAGGTAGACGGTGCCGACGACGACGAGCAGCCGCATCACGCGGTGGGAGAAGACCCGGGTCACGTCCACCCGGAGCGACCCGAGCGCGAAGTCGCTCTCCGCCTCGTCGCCGTAGGGCGTCCCGTGGCGGCGGGCGTGCCACGCGGCGACCGGAAGCCAGACGACGAGGAAGGCCAGCGCCGCGCCTGCGAGGACGCGGAAGGTCGGCCGCCAGCCGCCCAGCGCGGGCCCCAGGATCGCCCGGCCGACGCTGTAGGCTGCCGCGGTACCGGCGTAGGAGCCGAGGATGTACACGGTCGACATCGTGCCCAGCAATTGGGAGGGGAAGACGCTCGCCACGAGCTTCGGCAGGCCGAACGTGATCCCCGTCGCACCGACGGCGAACAGGACGGTCGTCGCGAGCATCCCCGGGAACCCCGTCGTCGCCGAGCGCAGGAGTTGCGCGACGCCGAAGACCCCGACCGCGAGCGCGATGCCGCGGCGCGCGCCGATGCGGTCGAGCGCGAGCCCGGAGAGCAGCGAGAGCGGAACGTACGTGAGCGGGACCGCGCCGACGAGCGCCCCGGCCTGGGTGTCCGAGAGGCCGAGCCCCCGGCCGATGGGTTCGAGGAAGGCCGCCAGGGCGAACCAGTTGGCCATCAGCAGGAGATAGCTCACAGCGCCGAGGACGACCAGCACGTAGGAACTCGGCGGAACCGCGTCCGGGGACGCGTCGTGCGACTCCGGGCCGTCAGACAGCCCACCGTCCGACGCGTCAGTCGACGGTCCGCCGCCTGTGGCGCCGCTCTCCGCGTCGCGACTCGCGTCGTCGACCATGGTCGGGTTTGCGACGACCGTCGCAAATACCCACCGACAGCGAACGCGTCCGCGGTCGGCCCGGGCGCGATCCCCGGGCGAGTCGCGCTTCTCCTGGAGCGGTCAGGCGAGCGGTTCGACCAGGTCTTCGAGCGCGGCCCGCGGGTCGTCGGCCTTCGCGACGCCGCTGGCCAGCAGGACGCCCGTCGCGCCCAGGTCGCGGGCCGCGTCGAGGTCGTCGCCGGTCGAGATGCCGGCGCCGCAGAACACGTCGACCGACTCGTCGACCGCCGCGGCCGCCTCGACGGCGTCGGTGACGATGTCGGGGTCGGCCTTGCTGACGGGTGTGCCCGTGCCGATGAGTTCGGGGGGTTCGACGGCGACGGCGTCGGGGCCGAGCGCGGCCGCGGCGCCGACCTGGCCGGGGTTGTTCGCGCAGACGACCGTCTCCAGGTCCGCCCGCTCGGCCGCGTCGAGGCTCGCGTCGATGTCCGCGAGCTTGCGCCGCGCCTCGGAGTGGTTGAGCAGCGTGCCCTCGGCGCCGGCGTCGGCGACGGCCTCTGCGAGCGTGCTGCCGGTGTGGCTGCCGTGCTCGACGGGGCTGACGTGCTGGGCCCACGTCTCGACGCCGGTCTCCGCGACCGCCGAGAGGTGGGCGGCCTGCGGGGCGACGGCGATCCGCACGCCGGTCGCGTCGCTCACGTCGGCGGCCGCCTCGGCGATCTCGACGGGGTCACACGGGTAGGCTTTCAGGTTGACCAGGACGAACATACCCGAGTTGGCGACCCCGACGGGGAAATAGGTTGTGAGTCCGGCGACGGTCGCCCGGTCGGATCCCCCGGGATCCGGTCGGCGCCGGCGGCCGTCGACCGGCGAACCGACCCGGGCGTCGAGGGTGAGAGTTAAGACGGTCGTCCCGCAATATCAGTCCGTCGTGACACAGGGGAGTGCCGAACGCGGGACGGTGCTGGTCGTGGAGGACGAGGACCACCTCGCCGAGCTGTACACGGAGTACCTCGACGAGGAGTACGAGGTGCGGACTGCCTACGGCGGCGCCGAGGCCCTGGAGATGCTCGCCTCGGACCTGGACGTGGTCCTGCTCGACCGGCGGATGCCCATCGTCTCCGGCAACGAGGTGCTCGCGGAGATCCAGGAGCGGGGCCTCCAGTGTCGGGTCGCCATGGTCACCGCCGTCGACCCCGACTTCGACATCATCGACATGGGCTGTGACGACTACGTGGTCAAACCGGTGACCAGGGACCGGCTCAGGGAGGTCGTCGACCGCCTGCTGAAGCTGTCGGAGTACACCGACCGCAAGCGCGAGCTCACCGCGAAGAAGCTCAAGCGCAACGTCCTGCAGGTCGAGAAGACCGAATCGGAGCTCGCCGACAGCGACACGTTCCAGCGCCTCCAGCGGGAGATCGCCGAGATGGAGGAGACTATCCAGGGGATCGCCGACGACCTGGGCGACGACTACGTCGCGAAAACGCAGTGAGCGGCCGCGTCGTCCCGTTCCCGAACGGTTTCGCTTGCCGGAGACCCGTCCTCAGGAGTCCTTCCGTTCGACAACGTCGCCGAGCGTGTACTCCCCGGTCGAGTCGCCGCCCGACCACTCGGACTCGTCGGTCGTCCCGCCCGCGGAAAGATCCACGTCCAGCGCGCTCTCCAGCTTGCGCTGGACCTCGTCGCTCGGGAGGGTGTCGCCCCGCTCGATCTTCCGGATGAGGCTGGCCTTCTCGTTGAGCTGGCGGGCCAGGTCCTCCTGGCTCATGCCAGCGGACTCACGCGCCGAGCGGACGGTCTCGTCGTAGTCCTGGGCGAGCTCGTCCATCTCGTCGAACATGTCCTGCCGGCGCCGCGAGGACCCGCCCGAACTCGACGAGCCCGAGGACGACGATCCACCCGAGGACCCGGACGACGAGTCCGACGACGAGGTCGAGTACTTCGTCGAGGTCGACGACGAGGACTGCTGGGTGACCTCCGTCCCGAAGTCCGTGCACTCGTCGCAGACGTCGAGCTCCGCCCCCTCGACCTTGACGCGGTTGGGGGAACTCGTCTCGCTCCCGCACATCTCACACTGAACCATGATCGCCCCTTGCCGGTCACCGGGCATAAAGCATACGCCAGAATACCTGCCGGACGCGCCTCGCGCTCCCGTGCGGATCGACGACGACCGCGCGCTTCCGGACGCACCCGCCGGGGCCACCGGGGTTTTTGCCGCTCTCGACCCTACTCCGGCTATGGAGACCAGACCGCTGGGCGATACCGGCCAGGAGAGCACGGTCCTGACCTTCGGCGCGATCGCGCTCGACTTCCTCGACCAGCCCGAGGCCGACGAGATGACCGAGGCGGTCCTCGACCGCGGGGTCAACCACGTCGACGTGGCGCCGCAGTACGGCACCGCGGAGGTCAAGCTCGCGCCGACGCTGGCCGACCGCCGCGACGAGGTCTTTCTCGGGTGCAAGACGCTCGAACGGAGCTACGAGGGCGCCTGGGAGAAGCTGGAGGCGTCGCTCGACCGGCTCGGTGTCGACCACATCGACCTCTACCAGTTCCACGCCGTCACCGAGTCCTCGGAGATCGACGCGATCACCGCCGACGACGGCGCGCTGCAGGCCTACCGCGAGGCCCAGGAGGAGGGAATCATCGACCACATCGGCCTGACGAGCCACGGCAGTCCCGCGGTGATCCGCGAGGCCGTCGAACGGATCCCGGACCTGGAGACGGCGATGTTCCCGGTCAACGCGACCGTCGCCGCGAAGGAGGGTCCCGACCACGAGTTCCCCGCGCTGGCCCGCGAACTCTCCGAGCGGGGGATCGGCGTGCTGGCGATCAAGACGTTCGCGAAGCGGCCGTGGCCCGACGATCTGTCCGAGGAGGAGCGACCCTACAACACCTGGTACGAACCCTACGACGACCCTGCGGACCTGCGGCGGTGTCTCCGGTTCACGCTCGCCCAGGAGGGCGTGACGACCCTGACCAACGCGGGCGACCCGCGGCTCGTCGACGATATCCTCGACGCCGCGGCGGAGTTCGAGCCGATGGACGACGACGAACAGGCCGCGATGGTCGAGGAACGCCGGTCCGACGAGTCGCCCGTGCCGACCGTCGACATCTGACGGCGGCCGAACGGCCGGTCGAAAGCAGGCCCCCACGCCAGTGCCGATTCGTTCCGTCTGATTGTCCATTTCTGCACGTTCGCGTCCCAGAACGGGTGGTTTCCTCCGGATCCGTCGGGTCAGGATCGCGGGGTATTTTATTCGCCGTCTATATTCACTGGTTGTGAACCGACGACGTTTCCTCACCACCGTGGGCGCGGGTGCCGCCGGACTGCTCGCCGGCTGTAGCGCCGAACCGACCGACGACTCGACCGCGACGGAGGGCGACTCGACCGACACGCCCGAGAGCGGGTCGACCGCCACGGACGGCGACGGCACGGCGACCGAGACCGCAGAGGGGACGGTGACGGGGACTGCCTCGGGCGGGACGCCGCTGCTGCGCGTGGGCACGTACCCGTCGTTCGTCGACGCGCCGAGTTCGAGTCCGGGCCCGTGGCTCAAGGAGCGCTTCGAGTCCGAGTACGACGCGGACCTGCAGTGGTTCGCGCCCGAGAGCAGCATGGACTACTTCCTCCAGCGGCGCCAGCAGGGCGTCAGCATCGACACCGACCTGTTCCTCGGGCTGACCCCGGAGAACCTCGTCAAGGCCGACCGCGGGGTCGGCGAGGGCGACTCGCTGTTCACCAGCGTCGACACGGGGGCGCTCTCGAACGCCGACGCGGTCGTCGACGACTACCGCTTCGACCCCCAGGAGCGGGCCATCCCCGTCGGCGCCTCCTACATCAGCCTCGTCTACAACCAGAACGCGCTGGACGAGCGCGGCGTCGACGCGCCCGAGACGTTCGACGAGCTGGCGAGCGACCCCTACGAGAACGGCCTGCTCGTCCCCAACCCGCAAAACAGCGAGACGGGCCTGGAGTTCATGTTCTGGACTATCGACCAGTTCGGCGAGGACGGCTACCTCGATTACTGGAGGAACCTGATGGACAACGGGACGCGCGTCCTGCAGGACTGGGGGACCGCCTACGACGCCTACTCGAACGACGAGGCGCCGATGGTCGTCTCCTACTCGACGGACCAGGTGTACGCCGACCGCTACGACCAGGACATGGCCCGCCACCAGGTCGGGTTCCTCGACGACTCGGGCTACGCCTACCTGGAGGGGGCCGCGCCCTTTACCGGCACCGACCGGATGGGGCTGGCGACGGAGTTCATCGACTTCGTCCTCCAGCCGGAGATCCAGGCGGAGATCGCCCAGCGCAACGTCGCGCTCCCCGCGGTCGACAACGCCGACCTCCCCTCGGACTACTACGACCTCGTCTACGAGCCCGAGGAGATCGTCAGCTTCGGCTACGACGAGCTGATGGGCAACGTCGAGCCGTGGCTCAGCGACTGGTCGCGCCAGATCGCGACGCAGTAGATGCGGGCCTCCCGGGTCGTCGAACGGCTGAGCGCCCCCGCGCTGGCAGTCGCGACGCTCGCAGTGCTGGGGCTGATGTTCTTCTACCCGGTGGGGATCGTCCTCGTCGAGGCCGTCCGGGTCGACGGCGTCTACACGCTCGCGACCGCCGTCGAGGTGCTGCGCGACCCGTTCTACTTCGGCGTCGTCGCCCAGGCGCTCGACGACCCGGCCGTTATCGTGCGGTCGTTCCCCGACTACCGGCTGGGGCTGTTCGGCTTCACCGCCTACCAGGCGCTGCTGTCGACGGTCGCCGCCGTCCTGCTGGGGATCCCGGGCGCGTACGTCCTCGCCCGCTTCGAGTTCCCCGGTCGCAGGACGATTCGCTCGCTGACGGCGCTGCCGTTCGTCATGCCGACGATCCTCGTCGCGATCGGGTTCGTCGCCACGTTCGGCGCGAGCGGCGTCGTCACCGGGACGCTGCAGGCGCTGGGCCTGCAGGTGTCGAGTTTCACCGGGACGCTCGGGATCATCGTCCTCGCCCACGCCTTCTACGACGCGCCGCTGGTCGCGCGGATCACCGCCGCGTCGTGGGAGGGCATCGACGCGGAGATGACCGAGACCGCCCGCTCGCTGGGCGCGTCGCCGCTGCGGGCGTTCCGGGACGTGGTGATCCCGCAGTTGCTTCCCGCGATCCTGACCGGCGCCCTGCTCACGTTCATCTTCTCGTTCATGTCGTTCGCGGTCGTCCTCGCGCTGGGCGGCCTCTCGCTGGCGACCGTCGAGGTGTGGGTCTACCACCGGATCAGCCAGCTCGACTACGGCACCGCCTCCACGCTCGCGACGATGGAGATGCTGTTCTCGCTGGCGCTCACCTACGCCTACCTGCGCTACGAGGCGCGCCAGCGGGCGACCGGCGCCGCGCGCCCGCCCGACCGGATCGATCTCTTCGGCCCGGCGACGAAACGGCGGCTGTTCGCCTGGGGCTACGCCGTCGTCGCCGTCGTCGTCTTCGTCGTCCCCATCGTCAGCCTGGTCTACAGCAGCGTCACCGGCCCCGAGGGGTTCACGCTCCGCAACTACCGCTTCCTGGTCGAACGCCAGACCAGCGCCTACGCCTTCCAGGTCAAGCCGCTGACGGCCGTCACGAACTCGCTCGTGTTCGGCGCGGGGACCCTACTCCTGGCGGTCCCGATGGGCGTGTTCCTCGCCGTCGTCAGCACCCGACAGTTCCGCGGGCGCAAGCTGATCGACACCCTCTCGATGGCGCCGTTCGCGGTGAGCGGCGTCGTCGTCGGCCTGGGGCTGTTACGGGGATGGGTCTTCGGCACCGAAGCCTTCGGCTACCGGTTCACCGCGACGGGCGCGGTCGCCATCGTCGCCGCCCACGCCGTCGGCGCCTACCCCTTCGTCACGCGCAACGTCGCGCCGGCGCTGGCCGGCATCGACGACTCGGTCGTCGAGTCGGCGCGCTCGCTCGGTGCCTCCCGCGCCCGGGTGATGCTCGACATCGAACTCCCGCTGGTCGTCCCGGCCATCCTCGCGGGGACGGCCTTCGCCTTCGCCATCAGCATCGGCGAGTTCGATTCGACGGTTATACTGGCCACCGGCGGCTCCGGCTACACCATGCCGGTCGCAATCGAGCGGTTCATCGGCCGACGGCTCGGCCCCGCGACCGCGATGGGCGTGGTCCTGCTGGTCGTGACGGGCGTGAGCTTCGTGATAATCGACCGACTCGGCGAGGGGAGTGGTTTCGGTGGTTGACCTGCAACTCGACGGCGTCCGGAAGGCCTTCGACGACACCGTCGCGCTCGACGGCGTCAGCCTCGACATCGCCGAGGGCGAGTTCTTCACGCTCGTCGGCCCCTCCGGCTGCGGGAAGACGACGACCCTCCGGACGATCGCCGGCCTCGAATCGCCGACCGCCGGCACCGTCCGGTTCGGCGGCGCGGACGTGGCCGGCGTCCCCACCGAGGAGCGGGACGTGGGCATCGTCTTCCAGAACTACGCCCTGTTCCCGCACATGAGCGTCCGCGAGAACGTCGCCTACGGCCTGAAGTTCGCCGACCCGCCGGACGGCCAGTCGGTCGACGAACGGGTGACCGACCTGCTGGAGCTGGTGGATCTCTCGGGCATGGGCGACCGCGACCCCGACCAGCTCTCGGGCGGCCAGCAACAGCGGGTCGCGCTGGCCCGCGCGCTCGCGCCGGCGCCGGACGTGCTCCTGCTCGACGAGCCGATGTCGGCGCTGGACGCCCGCCTGCGGGAGACCCTGCGCCGGCAGGTCAAGCGCATCCAGAAGGACCTGGGCGTGACCACCGTCTACGTCACTCACGACCAGGAGGAAGCCCTCGCGATCTCCGACCGCCTCGCCGTGATGAGCGACGGCGCAGTCGAGCAGGTCGGGACCCCCCGCGAGGTGTACGAGCGGCCCGCGACGGAGTTCGTCGCCTCGTTCGTCGGCGAGAACAACCTCTTCCGCGGCGAGGTCGTCGGCCGCGACGGCGACGGGACGACCGTGGCCGTCGACGGGACGGAGTTCCGGATCGACGACGGGCTGGAAGGCGGAACGGCCGCCGCGAGCGACCGCCTCACCTTCTGCGTCCGGCCGGAGGACCTGCGCGTGGGCGCCGACGCGAACCGCTTCGAGGTCGCGGTCGACACCGCGGAGTTCCTCGGCGAGACGACCCGCTACTACGCCGACTGGGGCGACCGGACCGTGGTCTTCCGGACGCCCGATCCCCACGACGGGGACGCGCTGACGCTCGGGTTCGACCCGGCCGACGCTCGGATAGTGTGAGCGGCCCGCGTCGCCGTGCCGGGACAGACCGGGGGAATTAACCGGCGTTTCGCCGTGCCATCGGGTATGATAACGCTCGCCTCGGACTTCCCGAGCCCGTACCCCGCTGCGATGCGGGGCGTGATCTGCTCGCGGTCGGACGCCCGGATCGAGGACATCGCTCACGACTTCCCCCGCCAGGACGTGCGCGCGGCGGCCTTCTGGCTCCGCGAGGTGCTCCCGTACTTCCCGCCGGCCACCCACTGCGTCGTCGTCGACCCCGGTGTCGGGACGGACCGGAGCGCGCTCGTCGTCGAAGCCGGCGACCACGAGATAATCGCGCCCGACAACGGCGTCGCCGTCCCGGTCGCTCGCGAGCTTGCGGGTGGCGACGGAGCGGAGACCGACGGATCCGACAGTGAAGCCTTCGACGTGTGGGAGATCGAGTACGACGACGGCGAGACGGCGAGCAACACGTTCCACGGCCGCGACGTGTTCGCGCCGGCGGCCGCTGACGTACACGACGAGGGCGGGCCGGCCGCGCTCGACCGGTGCATGCGGACCGACGACTGGGTCGACCTCACCTTCCCGGAACCGGACATGGTCGCGAAGGGCGCCCGCGGCGAGGTACTCGTCGTCGACGGGTTCGGCAACGTCATCACGAACATCCCCGGTGGGTCGGTCGAGGACAGCGAGGGAGTCCGGGTCAACGACGAGCTG
The DNA here is from genome assembly GCF_051414055.1 of Halosimplex halobium. Classification (NCBI taxonomy): domain Archaea; kingdom Methanobacteriati; phylum Methanobacteriota; class Halobacteria; order Halobacteriales; family Haloarculaceae; genus Halosimplex; species Halosimplex halobium. Next base: position 10,785 of record NZ_JBLKNX010000017.1, on the reverse strand, counting down.
ATCCCGTTCCGCGACGCCTACGCCGTCCGGGACCCCGGCGAGCGTCTCGTGACCGTCGGCAGCCACGGCAACGTCGAACTCGCCGTCAACAGGGGTCGCGGCGACGAGGCGTTCGACCTCGGCGTCGGCGACAGCGTGTTGCTGGAGTGGTAGGCGGGCGCTCGCGGTGCTCCCGGTGGGTCCGAGGGCGGCGCCCGCCCGGGGACGGCGTCAGTCGACGAACTCGCGGAGGCTCGCCAGGCTCGTCGGCCCCATCCCGGCGACCGCCAGCAGCGCGTCGTCCGCCGCGCCGCGCACGTCGCTCTCGGTGACGTAGCCCGCGGTCCGGAGCTTCCCGGCGGTCTTCGGACCGACCCCGGGCACCTCTTCGAAGGCAACCTCCGGGTCCGTGTCGGTATCGCTCTCGCCGGAGTCGCCGTCGTCCGAGTCGTCGCCGCTACCGTCTCCGTCAGCGACGCTACCGTCCGCGTCGCGGCCGCTCGGGTCGGCGAGCAGGTCCAGCGCCTCGCGGAGCGCGTCGGCCTTGTGTCTCGCCTTGCGGCCGTCCGCGCGCTCGTAGGCGGCGAGCCGTTCGCGGAGGCGCTCGTACTGGCCGGCGTCGCTCGGCGCCTCGGCGTCCGGCCGCGGGCGGTAGCGCGTCCCGAGTTCGGCGTCGAACGCGTCGCGGCGAACGAGCGTCGTTGCCCCGGATTCGTCGCGCAAAAGCACCACCCGCGCGTCGGTGTAGATCACCTGCCGCCGCTCGTCGGTGCGCTGGTCTTCGAGGACGAGTCCGATCTCCGTGCCGATCCTGCTGGTTCTCGACGGATCGTGGTGTGCGTCTGCCATGGTCGGGTTCGAAGCCGTGCCTGGTTGTTTCTCGGCGGCACGTACCCCGTACGATCGGCACGCACTCTGGCGATTTGGGCCTGTCGATTCCGGGTCTCGTCGACGGTGCACAGGGGAGCTGTCTACGATGGCATACAGCGTAGACGCCGGGCGACCGACCGGCCGACGACACGTATATTCGGCGGAGGAACCAACGGACGGGCGTGACTCGGCGAGTCCGGCTGGGGAGCGGGGTCGAAGTGACGTTCGCCGGCGGCGAGCGGTTCGTCGCGGACGGGAGCGGCGACGCCGACGCGACGCTGGTGAGCCACGCCCACGGCGACCACTACGCGAGCGGGTCGGAGATTGTCGCTTCGGAGCTGACGGCGGCGCTGCTGGACGCCCGGCGTGACGGCGCCGCCCCGACCGCCGTCGACCATCCCGCGGTCGAGCTGTTCCCGGCGGGACACGTGGCAGGTTCGCGAGCGATGCGACTCACCGACCCCGAGACGGGCCGGCGGTACCTCTACACGGGCGACTGCTCGACGCGCGACCGCTTCCACCTCGACGGGTTCGACCCCGTCGACGCCGACGTGCTGATCCTGGAGACGACCTACGGGAAGCCGGAGTACCGGTTCCCGTCGACCGCGGAGTCGGAGGCGGCGATCCAGTCGTGGCTCGCGGCGACGACCGACCGGCCGGTCCTCCTGTTCGGCTACGCGCTGGGGCGGGCCCAGAAGCTCCAGCGGGTCCTCGCCGATTCGCCGCGCGAACGGGTGTTCGTCACCGACGCCGTCGCCGACGTGAGCGACGTGATCGAACGCTACCGCGACGTGACCTTCCCGGGCGAGCGGTACGACGCCGACGTGGACCTCCGGGCGGGCGACGCGCTCGTCTGCTCGGGGTCGCCGCGCAGTCCCTGGGTGGAGTCGCTGGTGGCGTCGACCGGGGCTGTGACGGCCGGGTTCTCCGGGTGGGCCGTCGACGACTCGTTCGTCTACCGTCGCGGCTTCGACGAGGGATTCGTCCTCACCGACCACCCCGACTACGACGAACTGCTCGAGGTCGTCGCCGCCGTCGACCCCGAGCAGGTGTACACCCAGCACGGCTTCGCCGACGAGTTCGCGACGAGCGTCACGTCGGAACTCGGGATCCCCGCGCAGTCGCTGAAGCGGAACCAGGCCACGCTCGGCGACTTCTGAGCGCCGTGCGGGCGACTCCCACACCACGGCAACGCTCATGATGGCCGCGGCCGACCGGACGGGTACGGCGATGGAGATCAGACACTTCTGTTGACCGGCTTCGAGCGCGGGTGCTGTCCGTGGACCCACATCCGCGGGTCGCGACGCGCTCGTGGCTGTCGGTACCGCTGCGGTCACGCGCCGGTAGCGTGACGCCGCAGCGGCTCCGTGACCGGCGATCGTCGACGGTCCGACAGCTCGGCGACCATCCGACGTGGATCCGGCGGGCGGGCGGCGGTATCGCGTGCAGACTGACACCACAGAGACATCGATACACATGAGACGACGGACAGGAACGGCAGCGATCGTCGCGGCACGAGCCGACGAACGACCGGTCGACACGGACGAGATACGGGCGCTGACCGAGGCCGCGGGCTACGAGGTCCGTGGTGCGGTGACGCAGGCCCGCGCGGAGGACCCGGGGACGCACTTCGGGCGCGGGAAGGTCGCCGAGCTCTCCGCCCGCGTCGCGGAGACGGACGCGGATCTGGTCGCCGTCGACGGGGAGCTGACACCCCGGCAGACGGCCGCCATCGGGGAGGCGCTCCCCGACGGGACGACCGTCTTCGACCGCTACCGGCTCGTGCTCGCCGTCTTCGCCGACCGGGCGGGCACGCGGCGGGCGCAACTGCAGACGGAACTCGCCCGGCTGCGGTACGACCTCCCCCGGCTGAAGGCACGCTCGGACGTGCAGGGGATGAACAGGCGCGTCGAGAAGGGGACGCCACTCGACGGGGTGAAAAACCGGATCGCCGACCTCGAACGGAAGCTCTCGGACCTGCCGCACCCGGCCGAGCAGCACCGCGCCGAGCGCCGCGAGCAGGGGTTCGACCTGGTGACGCTCGCGGGCTACACGAACGCCGGGAAGTCGACGCTGTTGCACCGGCTCGCGGACGACCTGACGCTCGAGGAACCGACCGAGGGCGACTGCCCCGCGACGCGCGAGCGCCACAGCCACCCCGACGCGGCGACGGAGACCGCAGCGGTGCGGGACCGGCTGTTCGAGACGCTGGAGACGACGACGCGGCGGGCGACGGTCGACGGGCGGCGGACCCTCTGTACCGACACCGTCGGGTTCGTCGCCGACCTGCCCCACTGGCTGGTCGAGTCGTTCAGCGAGACGCTGTCGGACGCCGCGGCCGCCGACGCGGTCGTGCTCGTCGCCGACGCGAGCGACCCGCCGGAGGAGTTGCGCGAGAAGGTCGGGGTCGCGCTCGACGTGCTGGCCGGGCAAGGCGTCGACGAGTCGGCGGTCGTCACGGCGCTGAACAAGGTCGACCTGCTCGACGGCGACGCGCTGGCCGGGTGCCGCGAGGCGGTCGCCGACCTCGCCCCGGAGCCGGTCCCGGTCAGCGTCCGGGAAGGGACGAACCTCGACCGCCTCCGCGCGGCCGTCGCGGCGCGACTCCCAACCGAGCGCGCCGAGTTGCACCTCCCCAACCGCGACGAATCGATGGCGCTCGTCTCGCGGGCGTACGGCCGCGCGGTCGTCGAGTCCGTCGACTACGGCCCCGAGACGGTCGCGCTGTCGGTCCGCGGACGGCCGTCGGTGATCGAGCAACTTCGGGCCGACGCCGAAGCGGTCGGGGAGTAGCGCCCGCGGGACGGCGGCGTCCGCTAAAGGGACCCACCATCGGCTACGCCGGTCGCGCCCGCAGCGAGAAGGTGAGCGCGACCGGGTCGTCGGGGAGCCGCCAGCGGCCGGCGTCGTCGCGCACCATCCGGTCCCACCGCCGCCAGTAGTCGAACGGGTGTTCCCGGAGGAACTCGACCCGCAGTCCGGCCGAGGCGAGCGCCGTGACCACGTCGCCGAGTCGGTGGTGAGTCAGGTAGTGGCGCTCGTCGGCGCCGAAGTCCGATTCGGTCCGCTCGCGCGGGCCCGTCTCGAAGTACGAGCGCTCGATCTCCAGGTCCCCGTCGAACGAGTGGACGAGCGGGTGGCCCTCGAAGAGGTAGAAGACCCCGCCGTCGGCGAGCGAGCGCGCGACCGCGTCGGCCCAGCCGTCCAGGTCGGGGAGCCAGCCGAGCACGCCGCGGGAGGTGTACACCACGTCGAAGCGGCGGTCGAGTACGTCGGCGGCGTCGTAGACGTTGCACTGGACGAATTCGGCGTCTACGTCCGCCTCCGCGGCCAGCTCTCGGGCGACCCGCAGGCTCTCGCCCGAGATGTCGATGCCCACGGGTTCGGCGCCCTCCCGCGCCCACGAGAGCGTCTCCAGCCCGTTGTTGCACTGGAGGTGCAGCAGCGACCGGCCGGTGACCTCGCCGACTTCCTCGCGCTCGTGGTCGAACAGCGTCGACTCGCCCGTCCGGAACGCTGCCAGCGGGTAGCTGCCGTGGTCCATCTTCCGCGGCGTCGAGCGGTCCCAGTAGCGGCGGTTCGCCGCGAAGACCGCCTCCGGGTCCTCGGTCATGCCGGAGACAGACCGCGCCGTGGCTTATGTTTCCGGGTGACGGAGGGGGTCGGAAACCGAGCGAACGGGGAATATCACCCGGTGTTCGTTCCCGGGATCGCCGTCAGACCAGGTTTCGGTGCGGTCGCCGCGCGCCAACGCGCGCGCTAAGCCGCGCGACCGTAGCCGCGTGAGGTCTGCGGGCGACCCGGGCGTCGCCCCAATGGCCCGAGGGACCGCCGGTCCCTCGCTGTCTTCGGGAGTCTGCGACCGAAGGCTCGTCGGAACGTGCTCCGACGGTGGATGAGCATCGCAGCCTGCGAGAAGCGCAATCGGCTGGGGCGGGTCGTGGCCGTCTGCGGTGGGGTCGCGGTGGCGTGCCGAGCGGTCGCGTTCCCGGGCTGTCGAACACGTAGCGACACCACACGGAACACCGGGACGAGCAACGAAGGCAACAGCTCGAAGCAGGAGTGGGGCGACCGGAGGCGGTCGTCCCCTGTCAGAGGCACAGGTGGATCGGTTGGCGGGCGATGCGACAGCGGCGCAGTCGGGGGCGGCGTGGGGAGGGCCGAAGCGTCAGCGGGTGGGGACCTGACAGGGCGACGCGAGGGCCGTCGCACCCACCGAACTGCGCGCACCTACTGGTAGAGGGAACCGGTTTGTAGTTTCTATCTCGGTACCGTCTATTGTATCGATACTACCTATACTATCGTTACTCGCTGTACCCCGGTTACTCTATCGAGCGTCGATACGGCGCGACCGAACGGGACCGGTCGAGTCAGAGCTTGTGACGGAAGGCGTGGAGGACGTTCGCGCCGGTCTCGGTGAGGCGGATCTGTTTCTGGCGGCCGACGCGCTCGACCTCGATGTAGCCGTCGTCGACGAGCGGGTCGATGACGTTGGCGTTCAGCAGGGCGAACTTCGCCTTGTCGTTGGCGGGGTCGGCGTCGGCGATGAAGGAGAGCGACTCCGCCTCGGCGTGGTCGATGAGGTCGGACTTCTTGGCGGTGTAGGTGTCGGTGTTGGTCTCCTCCAGGAAGGCGAGCATGGCGACCTGGTCGCGGGAGACGGCCTCGATGGGGTAGGATGGCAGGACCTCGTCGTCGCGCATCCCGCGGGTGCGCGGGTGCTCCTCCAGGTCGGGGACGTGTTCCTCGGCGCGGACGTAGTAGGCGGTGGCCTCGGTGGCCATGCAGGCGATGGCGCTGCCGATGGCGGCGAGTTTCCCGCCGCTGGAGACGTTGACGCGCACCACATCCTGCTCGTGGTCGGCGGCGACTGTCGTGACCACCGCGAGCACGTCGTACAGATCCGAGAGGGCCGTCTCCCGGAAACGGACCGTTCGACCGTCGTCTTCCAGTTCCTCGACGAGCGCCTCCTGGTAGGGCGTCAGCGGGGTGTGTTCGCCGTCGGCGGCCAGCAGGTAGACCACGTCCGCGTCGTGCTTGCGGAGCGGCCGGAGGACCCGGTCGTGCTCGTACCCCAGCGGCACGACGTGGACTTCGTCGATGGTTCGCATGCCAGGGAGCGCGAGCGCCCCCGAGGAGAACGTTTCGGTGGCAGGCCCGTCCGGCGAGCGCGGGACGCGGCCACACACCGCCCGAAGACGTATCGGTCCGCCGCCGGTACGCCCCGGCGATGACGACCGGCGAGCGGACGGGGGAGGGGACCGACTGGGAACCGACCCACGAGATCGTCTCCACGGGCGACCTCGCTGACGAGGTCGCGGCCGACACGCGCCTGGTCGCCGTCGCCTGTGAGTTCGGCGACGAGGGGGTCCTGACGATGGCGACCGACGATGTCAGCGACCGGAGCCCCCACACCCAGCGGATACTCGACGGGGAACTCGACCGCGTGGACGACGGGGCCGACGGCGGAACCGACCCCGCGTTCGGCGGACCGACGTGGCGGGCGCCGCTCCCGGACGACGCCGACGCGCTGGTGCGCGCCCTGACGGTCGCGGACCCCGAGGCTGACGGGTCGCTCGGTGAAGCGCGCTGGCGTCGCTGGGACGTGCAGCGGGTCGAGGTCCGCCGCGATGGACATCCGGTCTACCGGTCGGTCCCGCACCACTCGCGGTTCGAACTCGACGCGACGGGGGTGCCCGCGCTCCCCGACCGGGCGTGCGAGCGCCTCGCCGACCTGCCCTGCGCCGCCGTCCCGACGGGGCCGGTCGCGACGTGGTCCGGCGGCGGGGAACTGACCCACCGGGCGCTCCGCCTCGAGGCCGGGTCGGGCGTCTCGCTGGAGCACGTGCGCCGCGTCGCCGTCGACCGCGACCGCCGCGAGCTCGTCGTCGACTGGGGACCCGTCGGCGAACGCGTCGACCGCGAGCCCAGCCGGGTGCTCCGCGGGCTGTTGCGGGCGTTCGCGTGGACGGTCGACCGCCTCGACGGCTCGACGGACCCGCCCCGGAGGCTGTCGTTCGCCGACGCCGGCGAGTTCCGGCGGGCGGTCGCGGGGCTCGCGACCGTCCGCGAACGGGTGGGGTACGACTTCGAGGTCGTCGAGATGTGACGGGATGGCGCCAGTCTTTACAACCGGAGCCGCCCGAGTAGTGGCATGGTCAACGTCAGGGACCCGGAGTCGCTCCGGGACGAGCCCGGGGTCGACTTCCGGGAGCAGGAGCAGGTCGTCGACGGCGAGGAGTTCGAGCAGGCCGTCGAGGGCGCGGAGAACCAGAGCGGCCTCGTCGTCGTCGCGGTCACCGACGACCGGGAGCGGCTGCTGCTTGTCGACTCCGAGTGGGTCGACGGGTGGACGCTCCCGAACGGCCCGGTCGGCGCCGACGAGGACTGGGCGGTCGCCGCCGACCGCTGGAGCGAGGACGCGCTCAGTTTCCCCGTCCAGATCGAACAGCCCGAGCTGGTCATCCGCACGGAGACACGCGCCGAAGGCCGCGACGAGAGCGTCGTCGGCTACACGGTCGCGTTCGCCGCCTCACTGATCCCCGCGATGGGCGGCCCGGGCGGCATGGGCCCCGGCGGTCCCCCGCCGGGCGTCGGCCCCGACGGCGAGGAGACACCGGACGGCGAAGCGGCCCCGGAGGGAGAGGGGCCACCCGCGGGCGGCCCCAGTGGACCGCCCGGCGGTCCCGGCGCCGGTCCCATCGCCTCGAACCCCAACCTCGACTGGTTCGACAGGGTCCCCGACGAGGTCGCACCGGGACACGACGCGCTCGTGCGGTACTTCCTCGGCTGACCGGCCGAGCGAACCCCGCCGCAAGACACTTGCCGCCGGTCGCCGACCCACGGGTCGTGCGGATCGACGCGACAGCGGCCGAGCGGTTTCTCGCCTGCCTCGACGTGGAGGGCTCGCTGGAGCGGGTCTGGGAACACCCGGCCTACGATGTCGTCCGCGAACACGCGGACCTGCTCGGCCGGGACATCGCGCGCGAAGACGTGGAGCGGGGACTCTCCGGCGAGGACACCGCGTTCTCCGGGGTGGGGGACCTGCCGGAGCACCGCGACCGGGTCCGCCGCCTGCTGGAACGGGTCCGCTCGAACGAGGCGGCCTGGATCGACCGGATCGAGGCCGCCCTGGAACGGGTCGCCCCGGACGAGGACCACGCGGACGTGACGGTGTTTCTCGGGGTCGGCTACGACTACGGGACGGGGGTCGGCGGGGAGCGGGGCGCCTACCTGAACCTGCACGCACCGCTGTTCCGCGACGCGCCGCGTGAGGTGCTGTACACCGCGGCTCACGAGTGTTCGCACGTCCTCCACGAGCGGGTCCACCGCTCGCGGCGCGCACTCGGCCCCGACGCGTTCGAGGACCCGGCCGGCCAGCGGACCGTCTTCGACACCGTGGTTCACACGGAAGCGTTCGCGACGTACACGCCGATCCCGCTGCGTCGCGCGGACGACGGCGCGGACGGCGACCAGGGCGAGCGCGACGACCCCGTCGCCGAGGACTACGCCGTGCTCTCCGACGACGACCGGCTGCCCGACCTCGTGGCGACCTACGACTCGCTGCGCGCGTCGCTCGGGGAGTCCGCCGTCCCGCCCGACCGCCTGTTCACCCACCTGTTCGGAGGGCAGCGGCTGCCGTATCGCGTCGGCACGGCGATCCTGACCGGGCTCGAAGCTACTCGGGGGATCGAGGCGGTCCGCGAGGCGTTCTACTGCGACCCGGACGAGTTCACCGCCGAGTACGACTGGGTGCTCGACGGGTACCGGTCCGACGAGTGAATACCGGTCGAAAGCGCGGAAAATCGGAGATTTCGCGCTCGAAGAGGGTCAGGGCGCTTCGTCGAAGAGGGTCTCCCCTTCGACCATGTGCTCCTCGACGGTGTCCAGATCGAGGGTCAGGCCGAGGCCCTCGTCCTCGGGCACCTTCATGTAGCCGTCCTCGATGAGGCCGTCCTCCTCGACGAGGTCCTCCCACCAGTCGAGTTCGTAGGAGTGGTACTCGACGGCCAGGGAGTTCGGCACCGAGGCGCCGACGTGGGCGCTGGCGACCGTCCCGACGGGCGAGGAGACGTTGTGCATCGCCACGGGGACGTAGTACTGGTTGGCCACGTCGGCGATCTTCCGCGTCTCGCGCATGCCGCCGATCTTCGGCATGTCCGGCGCGACGATGTCGACGGCCTGCTCCTCGATGAGCCGGCGGTGCTCGGTGACGCGGTAGCGGTTCTCCCCGACCGTGATGGGGGTGGTCGTCGAGTCGGTCACCTTCTCCTGGACTTCGAGGTTCTCCGGCGGGACGGGGTCCTCGAGCCACCACACGTCGTAGTCGTCGATGGACTCGGCCAGGCGCTCGGCGGAGTTGCCCGAGAACGTCCAGTGGCAGTCGAAGGCCACGTCCGCGCGGTCCTTGACGCGCTCGGTCACCTTCTCGACGATCTCGGCCTTGTGTCGGATCTCGCCGGGCCGGAGGTGGCGGTTGGCGCGGTCCTTCTCGTGGCCCGAGGGCACGTCGAGGTCGAACTTCAGGGCGTCGTAGCCGAGTTCCTCGACGACGCGCTCGGCCTCGTCGGCGCAGGCGTCGGGGTCGGCCTCCTCCTCGGTGTGGCAGTCGCAGTAGACCCGCATCTCGTCGCGGTACTTGCCGCCGAGCAGCTGGTAGGCGGGCACCTCGATGATCTTGCCGGCCAGGTCGTGCAGCGCGACCTCGATACCGGAGATGGCAGAGACGGTGACGCCCTCGACGGATCCCTCGCCGGACATCTTCTGGATGAGGTGTTCGTAGAGGCGGTCGATGTCCAGCGGGTTTTCGCCGATGAGGAACGGCGTCATCCGCTCGATCAGTTCGGGGATGCCCGCGCCCCAGTAGGCCTCGCCGGTGCCGACGAGCCCCGCGTCGGTGTAGACCCGCACCAGCGTCCACGGGAAGTTCCCGTCGACCATCGTCGTCTGTACGTCCGTGATCTCCACGTCACGGCCGCCGCCGCGTCGGGCGGTGGTGTCCATCGTCTCCGCGGACAGCTCCCGCATCGTGTACTCCGCGTTCGGGTCGTGGAGGTCTCTGTAGTCGCGTCCCATGTCGGCGGCTACTTGTGGCCCCTACTAAAGTGTGGAGGAAACGCCGACGCTCCGTTCGGCTCTCCGAAACGAATCGACTCCCGGGTCGGCCGAACGGAACGTGCGTGCCGTCGGATCGTCTTGACGGACCGCCCCGGGTCAGCCAGGCGGCCCCGGCGGAGTCAGTCCTCGGGACCGGGGTCGGGGCCGTCCTCGATCCGGCCCTTCAGGTCGTCGAGGCGGTCCAGCAGTCGCTGGTACTCCTCGCTGTCCTCGAGTTCGGCCGGGTTCTTCTCGACGCGGAGGGTGGCGACCTTCGCCGAGAGAGCGTGGTACTCCCGGACGACGGCGCGCTTGTCGAGCCGGTTGACCGTCTCGGCGACGACCGACTGCAGTTCCGGCCCCTCGACGGGCTTGAGCAGGTAGTCGTCGAACCCCATGTCGACGATGTCGAAGCCGGGGTCGACGGCAGTCACCATCACCACCCCGCAGTCGATGTCACGCCCGCGGATGCGTTCGAGGACCTCCCGCCCCGAGAGCCCGTGCATCCGGCGGTCGAGCAACACCACGTCCACCTCGTCGGTCACCAGTTCGAGCGCCGACTCGCCGTCGTAGGCGGTCAACACGTCGTAGAACTCGCTCAGCTGACTCGCGTACACGTCGGCGACCGCCTCGTCGTCGTCGACGACCAGCACGGTCGCTACCCCCCCTCGGACCATGTATCGCAGTTGGCGGGTACCCGATTTAGAACTTTATATCCGACTGCTCTGTTGAATCCGGTGAGGGCGAGCGGATAGCGTCGCTCTGAAGGTGGAAGCGAAGCGGAGAGAGTGAATGTACCTATGCCACTCTTCCGCTTCGTTAAACAAGCGGCGTCGCTGG
>NZ_JBLKNX010000016.1:0-141961 GCF_051414055.1 Halosimplex halobium | reverse complement strand
CGACCGGCGAGCGACGCCGACCGCCGCGGCCGCGACCAGCGCGACCGCCGCGAGCGCGACCCCCGCGGCGTTGACCAGCGGGTTCGCGACCGTCGTCCGCGCGGTCTGGCCGCTCGCGTCGACCGCGACGGCCGCCGACGACGCGAACGGGAGCGTGGCCGCCAGCGTCCCGTCGACGCCGGTCGTCCCGACACGCTCGCCGCCGAGGCGGACCGGTGCGCCGGCGACCGACTCGTTGCCAAGCCGCGCCGTCACCTCGACCGGCGTGCCCGCGACCGGGAGCGGCCACAGCGACTCCGTCTCGACGCGCAACCGGTCGAGTTCGAGCGTCCGCTGGCCGGCGACCGGATCGCGGACGACCCGTAGCGTGACGTTGCCCGGCGAGTCGGGGAGCGCGACGGTCGCCCGGCCGTCGGCGTCGGTCCGCGCCACCCGCTCGCCGTCGAGCGTCACCGCCGCGTCGGGCACCGCGACGCCGTCGACCGTCGCCGTGACGAGCACGGTCGCGTTCGTCCGGGCGTCGCCCGAGACCGACAGCGTCGCGTTCGTCGCCACCGCGAACGACCGGGACGTGTTCGCGGCCTGCCGCTGTGACGCGCTCTCCGAGGCACCGTCCGACCTCTGCCCCGACGTGTCCGACCTCTGCCCCGACGTGTCCGACCTCTGCCCCGACGTGTCCGACCTCTGCCCCGACGTGTCCGACCTCTGCCCCGACGTGTCCGACCTCTGCCCCGACGCGTCGTCCGCGTTCGCGAGCGACACGGCGGCGGCTTTCCGGTCGTCGAACCACCCGCTCGCGGACGCAGAGGGCGCCGCCGGCTCGTCCAGCGCCGCGGACCCGCCGGCTCCGGCGCCCGTCCCCGTCGTCGTCCCGCCGGAGACGGTGACCGTCAGGTTCTCCGCGAACGGGACGCGGCCCGCGACCGTCCCGTCCCGGCCGGTCCAGCCGACCTGTCCCATGTTGAACGCGACCCAAGCGCCCTCGACCGGCTGGGCGCCCGCCTCGACCGTCACCTCGACGGTGGCCCCGGGTACGGCCGTGCGGTTGAGCGACACGTCGTACCCGCTCGTCGGCTCGCCGGGCTCGCTCCCCGGCGGCGTCTCGACCGGACCGCTGGGCGTCACCGGCGTCGACGGCGGCGGCGTCGCGTCGGGTCCCGGTTGCGTCCCGGGGTCGGTGGTCGTCCCCGACCCCGGTTCCGTGCCGTTCGTCCCGGACTCGGCCGAGAACGTCTCGCCGGGGCTGCCCTCCTCCTGTGGCGCGTACCGCCCCGGCGCGTCGCTGTCCTCGTAGGCCGCCTGCTCGGCGCGGAGCCGCTCGGCGCCCGGCGTCGGGTCGAACCGGACCCACCCCACGTCCGCGAAGTACACCTCGACCCACGCGTGGGCGTTCATCGCCCGCACCTGGAACGTGTTCGCGCCGACCTGCCGCCCCGTCGAGTAGCCGACGACGTACCGCGCGGGGATCTCCTGTGACCGCAGCATCGTCACCATCGCCGTCGCGAAGTACTCGCAGTAGCCCGCGTCCATCTGCGTGACGAACTCCCGCGCGACGTTGTCGCCCGACGGCCGCGAGACGTTCAGCGAGTACTCCTTGTTGGTCTCCAGCCACCGCTCGACCCGCGTCGCCGTCTCGTAGGGGTTCTCGGCCCCGTCGGTAATGTTGTTCGTGAACGGCCGCATCGACACCGCCGTGCTCGGCGGCAGCCGCGTGTAGCGCCGCTCGACGGCGTCGGGATAGTCCCGCCCCGTCGCCCGGAGGACTTCGGGGTCGCGCGGCGGCGTCCGGCTCACCCCGACGTAACTGGCACCTGCCGACAGCCGGTCGTCGGCCCGCGCCAGCCCGCCCTCCGTGAGCGAGACGCCCTCGGCGCGTTCGAGGTCGGTCGGCCGCCACACCGTCGGCGCCGCGCTGGCCGACTGGACGAGTTCGACCCGGTACCGCGTCTCTTCCCCCCGGACCGGCGCCGTCGCGTCGCTCGGCCCCGAGCGGGACCACCCGCTCCCCGTGTACGTGTCGTAGGCCCCCGTGCGCCAGTAGTTCGACTCCTGGCTCCGCACCCGGAAGTGGACCTCCGTGTCCTGCGAGCGGAACGGGCTCTCGCCGCGCTCCCCGACCGGTCCGCCCACGGACGTGCTGTTGCCGACGTTCAGCGCGCCGAAGCCGCTCCCGCCGGCCCCGGCCGCGCCGTTCCCCTCGTCGCCCGCCCGCTCCGCCGCGCCGGGCGGCAGGGGGATCAGCGACTCGGCGGGCGCGTCGCCGAGCCCGACCGACGCGGCCGCCGGGATCAGCGCCGTCGCGAGGACCGCCGCGACGACACAGGCTGCCGCCAGCGCCACGACCCCGTACTCGCGGGTCGGTGCCGCCTCGCCGAACTCGAAGCGCTCGTCGGCGTCGCTCATCGGTCAGTCCCGGCGGGGAGGGCGGGCGGAAACGGTCCACTCCGGGCGATGCATTCACCGTTGGGTAGGGGGCCAGCGACAAATACTTCGTGGTCACACGTTCGCCTCGGGCCGCCTCCGCCGGGTTCCCGCGACCGTCCCACGCACAAGGGCTATGTGTCCCGCCGAGAGAGGGGTGGCCATGATAGACGGCTCCACCTGCCCCGAGTGCAGCGGGCACGTCAGCACGACCGACGGCACGACCTACGTCTGCGACGACTGCGGCGCCGAGTTCGACTCCGCCGACCTCTTCCTGCCCTGACCGCGTCAGCGAACCGACCGGTCGGTCCGGCTTTCGAAATCCTTTTTTCTCCCCTCCCCGCACTCGGAGATACGCCCGACGGCGAGCCGCCTTAGCTCAGACTGGGAGAGCACTCGACTGAAGATCGAGCTGTCCCCGGTTCAAATCCGGGAGGCGGCATCCGCTTTTTTGACACCGAGCCGCGGGACCGCTGTTCCGTACCCGCTTGCCAGGGCGATAGACGCAACGCTCGTCCGGTTGCGTGACGTACGGAAAACGGAACCGCCGACTACGCGGTCGCTTCGAGGCAGGTCTCGTGGACGGTCTCGTCGTCCTCGTTGGGGACGCGGATCTGGCCGGCGACGATGGGTTCGCCGCAGGCCGCACAGCGGAGGGGGCCGTCCTCGGCGTCGCCGCCGGCGCTCGTCGCGTCGTCGCTCTCGCCGCCCTCGCCGATCTCGAACTCCTCGGCGAGGGGGTCGGTCACGCCGTCGGCGTCGCTCGTCGCGCTGTAGCCGAGCGCGACGGCGCCGAGGCCGGCGAGGGCGCCGCGGAGCCGCTTCCCCTTGCGGAGCGACCAGAGCGCGGCCGCTCCCAGGCCGGCGGCGAGGAGTGCGCGGGCGATACGGCCGTTGCCGTCGTCCGACTGCGTCGAGTCCATACGCGCCACAACGCGCTCCGTCCCCTTGTACCCGTCTGTCCAGGATCACGAGACGGATTGGTAGCACCCGGATGTCCGCTCGACCGTCTCCGGAAGTTCACAATCGAACATCCAATTTATGGGATCCCCGTCCGATATCGGGGTCGAGGCGATACCATGCACAAGCCACTGCTGGTGACGGACTTCCTCGACCGCGCGCGGCGCCACTACGGCGACGACGAGGCGGTCGTGGCGACGACCGGCGAACGGTACACCTACGAGGAACTGGGCGAGCGCGTCGACCGCTTCTCGGCGGCGCTGGCCGAGCGCGGCGTCGGGAAGGGCGACCGCGTCGCGGTGCTGGACCCCAACACCCACTACCACCTCGAAGCCGCCTACGGGACGATGCAACTGGGCGCGGTCCACACGCCGCTGAACTACCGGCTGACGCCCGACGACTTCGCGTACATCTTGGACGACGCCGAGGTCGACGCCATCTACGCCGACCGCGAGTACGCCGGGAAGATCGAACCGATCCGCGACGACGTGCCGACGGAGACGTTCGTGACGAACGGGGCAGACGCGGTCGACGGCGACTGGGAGGACTTCGACGCGCTCCTCGACGCCGTCGGTCCCGACCCCGGTGTCGACCGCCCGGAGATGGACGAGGACGACGTGATCACGATCAACTACACCTCGGGGACGACGGGCGACCCCAAGGGCGTGATGCGGACCCACCGCACCGAGACGCTGCACGCCTACCTTGTCTCGGTCCACCAGGAGATCCGCGACGACGACACGTACCTGTGGACGCTGCCGATGTTCCACGTCAACGGCTGGGGGCACATCTACGCGATCACGGGGCTGGGCGCGACGCACGTCTGCACCCGCGGGGTCGACGCCGAGCGGATCTTCGAGACCGTCGCCGCCGAGGACGTGTCCTACCTCTGCTGTGCCCCGACCGTCCTCAACCGGCTGATCGACTACTACGAGACGGAGGCGCCGGCGACGACGGGCGACGCGGAGGTGCGGGTCGCGACCGCCGGCAGCGCCCCGCCGGAGGCGACCATCCGCACCGTCGAGGAGGAGTTCGGCTGGTACCTCAAACACGTCTACGGCGCGACCGAGACCGGCCCCCTCATCACTACCTCCGACGCCCGCCGGCACTTCGACGACGACAGCGCCGACCGCTTCGCCCGCAAGAAGCGCCAGGGCATCGGCTACCTCGGCACCGAGGTCCGCGTCGTCGACGAGGACGGCGCGGACGTGCCCCGCGACGACGAGACCATCGGCGAGGTGGTCGTCCGCGGCAACCAGGTGATGGAGGGCTACTGGAACAAGCCGGAGGCCACGGAACAGGCCTTCTCCGAGCGGGCCGAGGGGTACTACCACACCGGCGACCTCGCGACCGTCGACGAGGACGGCGCGATCTCGATCCAGGACCGCAAGAAGGACATCATCGTCTCCGGCGGGGAGAACATCTCCTCCATCGAGCTGGAGGACGCGCTGTTCGAACACGAGGCCGTCTCGGACGTGGCCGTGATCCCGGCCCCGAGCGACGAGTGGGGCGAGAAGCCCAAGGCGTTCGTCGTCCCCGACGGCGAGCCCGACGACCCCGGCGCGCTCGAGGACGAACTCGCCTCGTTCACCCGCGACCGGCTGGCGAGCTACAAGGTCGTCCGCGCCGTCGAGTTCGTCGACGACCTCCCGACGACCGCGACCGGGAAGGTCCAGAAGTACGAACTGCGCGAACGGGAGTGGGACGACGAGGACCGGATGGTGGGCGAGGGATAGGCCGCGCTTACCGGAACGAGCGGTCCCGCGAGCGCGGACGGGACGGTCAGTGGGGTCGGGTACGGTCACGGTTCGACGGCGGTAAGCTACCGATACCGATCGTGCCCGTCCGCCGCGTTGAAACGGCCGAAATCGCCGGAAGTAAGCGGCCAATTGCTATCGGCCGTCCCCCCGAAGACCGGGCGACAATGGCCGCACAGCCGAACGTCGTCGTCGTCGTCGCCGACACCACGCGAGTCGACGACGCGTACGACTCGCAGGTCGCGCCGACTCTCGCAGAGCTCGCAACCTCGGGGACCCGCGCCACGCGGGCCGTCTCGGCGGCCCCGTGGACGCTCCCCTCCCACGCCTCGCTGCTGACCGGCGCCCCGCCCTCGGCACACGGCGCCCACGCCGACCACGAACGCCTGGACGACCGGCTCCCCGTCCTGTCCGAACCGTTCCGGGCGGCCGGCTACGAGACCGTCTGCGTCTCCAACAACACCTGGCTCAGCGCCGAGTCGGGCTTCGACCGGGGCTTCGACGAGTTCCGCCAGATGTGGCAGCTCGTCCAGTCCGACAACGCCCTCTCCGAGCTCGTCGACGAGACCGAACAGAGCCGCACCCGCCTCGTCGCGCGGAAGCTCTTCGACGGCAACCCGCTCGTCAACGCCGCCAACACGCTCTACCGGGGGTTCGTCCGCGACCGCGTCGACGACGGCGCCGAGCGGTCGACGGCGTGGATCGCCGACTGGCTGACCGGCCGGTCGAGCGACGACCCGTTCTTCCTGCTGGTCAACTACCTCGAACCGCACCTGGAGTACCGCCCGCCCCGTGAGACGACCGAACGGCACCTCCCGGAGGGCGCCACCTACGAGGAGGCGATGGACGTGCCCCAGGCGCCCTGGGAGTTCCTCGCCGGCGACCTGGACCTCTCGGAGCGGGACCTGGCCCTCCTCCGGGCGCTCTACCGGGGCGAGATCACATACTTCGACGAGCAGCTGGCCGCGCTCCGGACCGCGCTGAAGACTGCCGGCGAGTGGGAGGACACGGTGCTGGTCGTCACCGCCGACCACGGCGAGAACGTCGGCCACCACGGCCTGATGGACCACCAGTACTGCCTCTACGACACGCTCGTTCGCGTGCCGCTGGTCCTCCACGGCGGCGCGTTCACCGGCGGGTCGGACCTCGAGGAGCTCGTGAGCCTGGTGGACCTCCCGCCGACGCTGCTCGACGCCGCGGGCATCGAGGCCCCCGACGTTCGCGAGCGGTTCCACGGCACCTCCTTCCACCCCGACGCCGGGACCCCGTCACGTGAGTTCGTCGTCAGCGAGTACATCGCGCCTCAGCCGTCGATGGCCGCGCTCGAACGCAACCTCGGGAGAGTCCCCGACGACCTCCGGACGTACGACCGGTCGCTGCGGGCCATCAGGACCGACGAGTACAAGCTGGTCCGCGGCTCGGACAGCTCCGAGCGGCTGTACGACCTCGACGCCGACCCCGGCGAGACGACCGACGTGTCCGAGTCACACCCGGCGGTCGTCACCGACCTGGTCGACGCGCTCGACGACTGGCTGGACTCCGTCGACGCCGCCGGCGAGCGCGGGTCGGTCTCTATCGGCGCCGAGCGCGAGGCGCGGCTCGAACAGCTGGGGTATCTACAGTGAACCGCTCGGATCGGGCCAAGCGGACTGCGACCAACCCAAGCCGTATCCGTCGGGAGACGAAGGACGAAAGGACATGAGACTCTCGACGAAGATCCTCGTGGTCGGCGCGCTCGTGTTCGTCCTCCCCGTCCCCGGGACCTTCGTCCTGGGCGGGCTGGTCCTGCTGGCCGGCGTCGCGGCGCGGGTGTTCGACCTGTGAGCGCCGCCCTCGACCGGCGACCGCTTGACCGCAGTCGCCGCTACAGCGTGCCGTAGCGGTCCCACACCTCGTAGACGCTGTCGCCGTCGCGGATGTCCGAGCGGACGTTGTTCTCCTGTTCGAGTTCCTCCTCGCCCCGTTCGAGCACCTCGTCGACGATGTCGGGGTCGATGACGGCGATGGACTGGTAGTCCGCGAAGATCACGTCGCCCGGCGCGATGGTCACGTCGTGGACCTCGACGGGCACGTCCCATTCACGAAAACTGACGCGGCCGAACGACTCGATGGCGCTGTGGCCGTCCGACCAGACGGGGAACTCGTGGTCCTCGATCATCGTCGAGTCCCGCGTCGGGCCGTCGATGAGTGCGCCAGTCGCGCCGTTCTCCTGGACGATGGTCGAGAGGAGTTCGCCCCACAGCCCGACCTCGGTGTCCTTCGGCGCTGCCATGACGACGAAGTCGCCCTCGTCGGTCGCTTCGAGGTACTGGAAGAAGTCGATGTCCTCGGCGTCGCGGTCGTCCTCGACGGCCTCGTCTTCGCCGTCGTCGCCGTCCTCGGGGTCCCACTCACCCTCGGCGTAGCCGATATCGACGCGCTGTGCCGTGTGGGCGGTCCCGACGGTCGGCTCCTTCGACCAGACGGGGCGGATGCGGGTGCCGGGGATGACGTTGTCGTCGATCCCCATCTCGTCGGTGATGTCGTTGATCAGGGCGCTGTGGAGGTTCTCCAGACGGTCGCGCTTCTCGGGTGTGAGCGTCATTGACGTTCTCGTCACGGAGACTCGATGGGAGGCCAATAAGGGTGGACATAGCGGCAGGCTGGGCCGGGAGCCGGCACGGTGGGCGACCGGCCCCCGCAGCGCTACAGTTCGGCCAGCACTTCGTCGGCGAACTGGCCGAGGACCGCCCGCACGTCCCGGTCGGGGTCGGTCTGGCGGACGTTGACCATCACGTGGTCGACCCCCGCGTCCCGCAGGTCCCGGACGTGCTCGCGGAG
Source organism: Halosimplex halobium (assembly GCF_051414055.1). NCBI lineage: Archaea > Methanobacteriati > Methanobacteriota > Halobacteria > Halobacteriales > Haloarculaceae > Halosimplex > Halosimplex halobium. The sequence continues at coordinate 134,003 of NZ_JBLKNX010000016.1, read as the reverse complement.
CCAGTCCGTCCCGGCGGCGTACCCCTGGTGGATGCGCTCCGGGCCGGCTGCCGGGTCCTCGGCCAGCGCGACGTGCAGCACCTGCACGTAGGGCTTCTCGCCCGCCAGGTCGCGCCACTGCTCGACCTGCTCTGCCACGTCCTCGGCGGTCCGCTGGTAGTAGACCCACCCGTCGCCGCGCTCGCCGATCCAGTCGAGCGGCTGGTTCGCGTGGCCGGTCACCAGCAGCGGCAGCGTCTCGGTCGTCGGCTTCGGCAGGAGGTCCATCGACCCGTCGAGCGTCCCGAAGGGCGTCTCGATCTCGGGGTACTCCTCGGCCCAGACCGTCCGCAGCGTCCGGACGCTCTCCCGAAAGAGCTCGCCAGCGTCGTCCTCGTCGACGCCGAACGCGGGATATTCAGGTGGCCGGTCGCCGCTGGCGACCCCGAGGACGAGCCGCCCCTCGGACAGCCGGTCGACCGACGCCGCGGCCTTGGCGACGTGGAGCGGGTGGCGCAGCGGGAGGACGATGCTCCCGGTCGCCAGCGCCACGTCGTCGGTGTTCGCGGCGATATGCGAGAGGAAGACCCAGGGGTCGTAGACCTGGCCGGCGTCGTCGAACTTCGGCCAGAACAGCGGCACGTCGCGGAACCACAGGGCGTCGAAGCCCAGCCCCTCGGCGTGGGCTGCGAGATCGGTCTGCTCGCCCAGCGGCGGGATCGGCCCGTCGGCGGTCGTGATCGGGAAGAACAGCCCGACGGAGAAGTCGTCGTCGAACATCCGGCGGTACCCGCGGTTCGCGTGGTCGGTCATCGGCCGTCCGTTGGGCCGACCCCGTGGAGAACCTCCCGGTCTCGGCCCGCGAGCGGCGGCGCGACTACCCTGGCACTGCCGGCCGGGTACACTTCCTCCGCCCTCCCCGAACGCTCGCGTGTCCCGGTCCGAGAAGCAATCCGGTACCGAACCGCCGTCTCGTCACCGGTAGCGACCGTTCTCCTGTTCGCGCTCGTCGCGTCGCTCGCGTGGGCCGGGGTCGCCGCCGCCGGCCCCGCGAGTTCCGGCGGCGCGGCCGCGAACGGCGTCCAGCCGGACGCGAACAGCGTCGACTCGGACGCGGACACCGTGACTCCTCGGCCCGGCAACGGGAGCGACGCCGCCCCGTCGAACGGGACAGCGGCGGCCCGGCCGAACGAGTCCGAGGTTGTTGCCCTCGACGTGACGCGAGTCCGGACGTGTGGCGACCGCTGTCGCCGGGTGACGGCCAACGTCACGAACACCGGAACGGAGACGATCCGGAACGTCACCGCGGAGACGCGGATCTACGCCGGCGACGGCCGGATCTGGACCCGGGACCACCGCTTCGGGAACCGCTCGGCGAACGCGTCGGCCGAGCGGACCGCCAGGACCGAGCTGTCGCTGGGCGAGCGGTTCCGCGTCGTCCGCAACGACGGCCGGGTCCGCATCGAGACGACCGTCCGCTGGACGGGCGGGACGGCGACGTTCACCGAGCGGCGGCACGTGCTCGACTGAAGCGGTCGGCCCTTCCCCGCCGCGACCGTATCCACCGATCACCGGGAGTGCGCCGCGCCGTCAGGTGTCAGGCGCCGCGTCGAAGCCCTCGACCTCCTTGATGTCAGTGCCGCCGCAGTTCGGGCAGTCGGCCCGGGCGTCGTCGAACCGCTCGCCGCAGTCGGCGCACTCGTAGCGGACGCCCGGTTCGTTGTCCGGGACGAGCACGTCCCTGACCGTGTCGAAGATGCCCATGCGAGGGGGTTCGCCGCGGCCGTCCGAAACTCCCTCGCTTGCGAACGAAGGGTCGGGAAGGGGTCCGGGCCGCGCGTCGGCGGCGACGCCGGCGTCCCGAGCCTTACAGGCCGACGAGGTCGTCGAGTTCCACGTCCCTGACGCGGCCGCCGCAGGCCGAGCACTCGCTGACGTTCGTCGGCGCCGGGCCGCCCTCCATGTGTACTACGCCACAGTCCGTACACACTTCGAGTTCTGCTTCGAGCATACACCGGGTCGTCAGCCCGGCGACACATGGGTCTTGTGCCGGCCCGGGGTCGAACTCGGCGGAGTCGCGGGGGAAGAACGGTCAGGGGTCGAGCGAGCCGAGCCGCTCGGCCAGTTCCGCGGTGCGGTCGTCGTCGGCCAGCGCCGCGCGGACCGCCTCGGCGGGCGGCACCAGCCGGTAGTTCGGCCGGCCCTTGCCGGCGGGCGACGTGTCCTCCCGCGCGCCCTCGACGACGCCGTCTGCCTCGAGTTCGTTCAGCGTCCGGGCAACCTCCGCCTCGGTCACCGACCCGAGTACCTCGCCCGCGACCGCGTCCATCGCGTCGTTGCACGCCCGCCGGATCTCGCCGGCGTGGGCCGGCGTCTCGTCGCGGAAGGAGAGTTCGACCACGCCCGCCGCCACGACCCGGGAGGCCAGCGACTCGGTTCCGAGTTCGGCTCGTTCGCTCATGCCCGTCCGTTCGGACGGCCCTGTCATAACGATTGTGCGGGTTCCGCCGCCCGTCCGATCCGTCGCAGCGGCTGGCGCGTCCTCGTGACACTGCCCGATCAGGTCGTCGTGGTCGTGTTGCGCTGGGGGATCTTCGGGATCAGCCACGAGAGGAACGCGTCGGGGCTGCGGGTCTGGGTCCAGACGGTCCCCTCGCCGGAGAACTCGCAGACCAGCCCCTCCCCGCTGAACAGCGTCGACTTCAGCCCGCCGACCTTCCGCACGTCGAACGATAGCGACTCCTCGAAGGCGACGATGTGGCCCGTGTCGACGACGAACGACTCGTCGCTCGTCACCTCGTGTTCGTCGATGGCGCCGTAGCTCGACAGGAACACGGGCCCGCTCCCCGACAGCCTGAGCAGGAACAGCCCCTCGCCGCCGAAGAAGGTCTTCGCGCCGCCGAACTCGGTGTCGACCTCGACCGTCGGGTCCGAGGCCAGGAACGACGACGACTGGACGTACAGCGTCTCGTCGCCGAGCTCGTGGTGCTGCACGTCGCCCGACAGGGCCGGCGCCAGCTGGATCTGCCCGCCGTCGGGCGCCGAGAAGGTGTTCATGAAGAACGATTCGCCGCCGAACAGCGACCGCGAGATGGACTTGAAGAGGCCGCCCTCGGCACTGGTCGCCACCTCGACCGACGGCGACTTGCTCACCATCGCGCCCGCCTCCGACCGGACGGACTCGCCGGGCCCGAGGTCGAGGGTCAGCTGCGCGTACGACGGCCTGTGGGAGATCTCGTGCTCCATACCGGTCTGTTGGCTCGCCGATACGATATCCCTGTCGCCGGGCAGGCACGTGTCGACGGCCGCGTGCGTCCCGGAAGAGGCCGGGGGCGCCGCCGGTGGGCCTCACTCGCTCACGAGCGGGCTGTCGGCCCGGTACGCGATGGCCATCGGGAGCCCCTCGGCGTCGGTCGGCGGGTCCGCGGGGAGCCTCCGGAGTTCGCCCGCGCCGGGGGCGGCGGTGTAGGCCAGCGCGACCCCGTCGAGCACGTCGGCGACGGCGACCTCGTGGCCCTCCGTGGCCTCGGCGGCGGCCTGGACGACCGGCGGCGCGTCGCGGTCGTGGTGGGCGAGCGTCCGCATCCGCTCGGCGTACCCGCCCGCGTAGGCCTTGTCGTGTTCCAGCGGTTCGCCCGCGAACGCGCGGAAGCAGACCTCGGGGTGGCTCTCCGCGAACGCCGCCTTCGCCTCGGGGACGTTCTGCAGGAGCTCGTCGACGGCGGCGATGGCGTCGCTCATCGCGAACGCCCGCTCGGAAATGCCCCGGCCCGCTTTGCGCTCGTTGACGCGCTGGGCGGCGGGGTAGCGGCGCTTGCGCGTCGCCTCCCGCACCGGCGGCGTGACGACCGCGTCGCTCATCGGCCCCAGCACGCGCCGCGCGAGGTCGTCACAGCGGCGTCCCTCCTCGCCCTCCTCGACGAGCCCGACCGGCACGTCCACGAGCACGCGCTCGGCGGCCTCCTCGTAGCGGACCCACAGGTCGCCGACCTCCGCGAAGACGGCGGCGTGGTCGAACCCCTCGCGGTCGAACGCCACCGCGAACCACGACCCCTCGGACCAGGCCGCGCCGACGTACAGCGGTTCCCCGGCGTCGCTCATTACCAGTTACTCCGCCCCGCTCGGTAAAAACCCCTCGCCCGCTTGCGGTCCGCCCGCCACCACGACTTTCAGGCGGCCGAGAATCCCCGTTCCCGGTTCCGTGCCGGGTCGTGGTAACGGTTCTCTCGGAATCCTTATACATCCCCCGCGTCTGTGTTTAGTCGCAATGGCATCCGGTAAGGTTGATTTCTTCAACGACACGGGCGGTTACGGTTTCATCGAGACTGAGGACGCTGACGACGACGTTTTCTTCCACATGGAGGACGTGGGCGGTCCGGACCTCGAAGAGGGACAGGAAGTGGAGTTCGACATCGAGCAGGCCGACAAGGGCCCGCGAGCGACCAACCTGGAGCGCCTCTAATGGCGTCCGGCAAAGTCGACTTCTTCAACGACACGGGCGGCTACGGCTTCATCGAGACTGAGGACGCGGACGACGACGTGTTCTTCCACATGGAAGACGTCGGTGGCCCGGACCTCGAAGAGGGCCAGGACGTGGAGTTCGACATCGAGCAGGCCGACAAGGGCCCGCGCGCGTCGAACCTCACCCGACAGTAAGTCGCAGTAACTCGGGTCAGTCCTGCTGACTCCGAATTTTCACAATTTCTCACCGGCGAGCGACGGCGCTGTCGCTCCCCAGGCATCACACGACGGCCAGCGACGGCGTCGGAAAACGGGGAGTCGCTACTGCGGGTCGATGTCGTTCAGCTTCGCCATATCCTCGTCGGTTAGTTCGACCTGCGAGGCGGCGACGTTCGATTCGAGGTGGTCGACGCTGGAGGTGCCGGGGATGGGCAGGGTCACGTCGGAGTGTTCGAGCAGCCACGCGAGCGCGACCTGCCGGCGGCTGGCGTCGTGGGCCTCGCCGACCTCGTCGAGGACGCCTGCGACGCCCTCGTCGTCGACCGTGTAGAGCGGCCCCCACGGAATGAAGCCCACGTCGTACTCCTCGCAGGCGGCCAGCACGTCCTCGTCGTCGCGGTAGGCGACGTTGTACTGGTTCTGGACCGTCGCGATGTCGACGATGTCGCGGGCCAGATCCAGCTGCTCGACGGTGACGTTCGAGAGGCCGACGTGGTCGACCTGGCCGGCGTCTTTCATCTCGGCGAAGGCGTGGACGGAGTCCTCGAAGTCCGTGTCGGGGTCCGGCCGGTGGAACTGGTACAGGTCGATGCTGTCGACGCCCAGCCGGTCGAGGCTGCAGAGCACCTGATTGTGGAGGAACTGCGGGTCGCCGTGTGTCGGCCACTCGCCGTCGCGGTGGCGCAGGAGGCCGGCCTTCGACGCGACCACGGGCTCGGCGTCCACCTCGGCCAGCGCCTCCCGGAGGATCCGCTCGCTGACGCCCGGGCCGTACGAGTCCGCGGTGTCGATGAAGTCGACACCCAGTTCGACCGCGCGGTGGACGACGCCGCGTGCGGTCTCCTCGTCGTCGGGGCGGCCGATGATGTCCTCCCCCGTCAGTCGCATCGCGCCGAAGCCCAGCCGGTGGACCGTCAGCTCCCCGCCGATGTCGAACGTGTCGCTCTCGTTGTGTACGTCGTCAGCCATAGCACACCTCCCTCAGGGTTCCACTCACTAAGCCGTGGGGAAGCCGGAAGGTCGGGTGGGGTTCGGGCCCGCTCACTCCAGTCGCTCGCGCGCGACGAAGACGGTCTTCAGCTTCCGCCCGCAGTCCGGACAGCACAGCGCCTGCCACTTCGTCGGGTCGAGGTCGGCGATGGTCTCGCTGCGGATGGCCGCCTCCCGGGGGACCGACCGCTCGCAGGTCTCGCAGTAGAGGTCGTCGTCGCTCATGCGCGCGGCTACGGGCGGTGCGCGCAAAATCACTCCGGATCGCCCGGCGGCGTCGGGAAAATGGGGGAGAGTCCCGGGCGGGGTCAGCCGCGTCGGGGTGGCGTCACTTCAGGTCGAAGCGGTCGGGGCGACTACTCCAGGTCGAAGCGGTCGGCCCGCATGACCGTGCTCCAGGCGTCGACGAAGTCGGAGACGAGTTCCTCCTCGCCGTCCTCGGAGCCGTACACCTCCGCGATGGCGCGCAGGCGGGAGTTCGACCCGAAGACGAGGTCGAAGCGGGTCCCCTTCCACTCCAGCTCGCCCGTGTCGCGGTCGTAGCCCTCGTAGACCTGGTCGGCGCCGTCGGCGGGCTCCCACTCGTAGCCCATGTCGAGCAGGTTGACGAAGAAGTCGTTGGTCAGCGTGCCCGGCCGGTCGGTGAACACGCCCAGGTCGGAGTCCTGGTAGGTCGCGCCCAGCGCGCGCATTCCGCCGACCAGCGCCGTCATCTCCTCGGCGCTCAGGTCGAGCAGGTCCGCCCTGTCGACCAGCAGTTCCTCGGCCGGCCGCTCGACGTCGTCCGCGACGTAGTTGCGGAACCCGTCGGCCTTCGGCTTGAGCGCCTCGAAGGAGTCCTCGTCGGTCTGTTCGGCCGTCGCGTCCACGCGGCCGGGCTCGAACGGCACCGTCACGTCGTAGCCGGCGTCGGCGGCGGCCTCCTCGACGGCCGCGTTCCCGCCCAGCACGATGAGGTCCGCGAGCGAGACGCGCGTGTCGTCGTCTCGGTCGTTGAACTCGGCCTGGATCGACTCGTAGGTCGAAAGCGCCGTCTCGAGCTGGGCCGGCTCGTTGACCTCCCAGCTACGCTGGGGTTCGAGGCGGACCCGCGCGCCGTTGGCGCCGCCGCGTTTGTCGCTGTCGCGGTAGGTCGACGCCGAGGCCCACGCGGTCTTGACCAGCTGTGACCGCGAGAGGTCGCTGTCGAGGATCTGCGCCTTGAGGTCGGCGGCCTGCTCGTCGTCGACCAGGTCGTACTCCCGGTCGGGCAGCGGGTCCTGCCAGATCATCGTCTCGTCGGGCACCTCCGGGCCGAGCAGGCGCTCGGGCGGCCCCATGTCACGGTGGGTCAGCTTGTACCAGGCCTTCGCGAAGGCCATCCCGAACTCCATCGGGCTCTCCTGGAACTCCTCCATGATCTCGCGGTAGTCGGGGTCGCGCTTCAGCGCGATGTCCGTCGTGAGCATCATGGGGGTGACCTCCTCGTCGGGGTCCGAGGCGTCCGGCGCCGACTCGACGTCCTCGCCCTCTTTGGGCGTCCACTGCCAGGCGCCGCCGGGACCCTTCTCGGGTTCCCACTCGTAGTCGAGGAGGTTGTCGACGTAACCCATGTCCCACCAGGTCGGGTCCTGGGTCCACGGGCCCTCGATACCGCTCGTGATCATCTCGCCGCCCTTCGTGCCGTCGGTCTGCCAGCCGAGGCCCATGTTCTCGATGGGCGCCGCCTCCGGCTCCGGTCCGTGGTTCTCCTCGGGGTCGTCGGCGCCGTGGACCTTCCCGAAGGTGTGGCCGCCGGCGATCAGCGCCGCCGTCTGCCTGTCGTCCATCGCCATCCGGGAGAACGTCTGGCGGATGTTCTTCGCGGAGGCCATCGGGTCGGGCTGGCCCTTCGGGCCCTCGGGGTTCACGTAGATGAGCCCCATGACGGAGGCGCCGAGCCCCTCCTGGATCTCGCCGGGCTCCTCGAAGCGGTCGTCGGCCTCCCACTCCTGTTCGGGGCCCCAGTCGACGGACTCGTCCGGTTCGAAGTCGTCCTCGCGGCCGCCGCCGAAGCCGAACGTCTTGAACCCCATCGACTCGATGGCGACGTTGCCCGCCAGGATGATCAGGTCGGCCCACGAGAGGTTGCGGCCGTACTTCTGCTTGACCGGCTGGAGCAGTCGCCGCGCCTTGTCGAGGTTCGCGTTGTCGGGCCAGCTGTTGACCGGGGCGAACCGCTGCTGTCCCCCGGCCGCGCCGCCGCGACCGTCGTACGCGCGGTACGTGCCGGCGCTGTGCCACGCCATGCGGATCATGAACGGTCCGTAGTGGCCGTAGTCGGCCGGCCACCAGTCCTGGGAGGTCGTGATGACCTCCTCGATGTCGGATTTGACCTCGTCGAGGTCGAGTTCCTGGAACGCCTCCGCGTAGTCGAAGTCGTCGTCGTAGGGTCCGGGGTCGCGCGCGTTCTGGTCGAGGGCACTCAGGTCCAGCGAGTTCGGCCACCAGTCACGGTTCTTCTTCCGTGTCTGTGGCTTGGGCTCGTTCTTGCTCATTAGTCATCTCTCTAGCGGGGCTGTTGCTGCATAAGGTTACCTTTGGATAGGAACAACCCGGTAAGGTCCCCCTGAGTCGGTCCACCGAGGCGGTCGCCCCGTCGCGACGCCGGACGGTCGGATCCCGCGACCCCGCGACGACGGCAGCCCTACCGCCGGATCGGCGAGGCGACGGACGAGGGGATTTAATGGACTCCTCCCGTATCGGCCGGTATGCTCGCGTTTCACGTCGCCTTCCTCGCCCTGCTGGTCGGAACGGAGGCGTTTTTCACCTGGCTCGCGGCGCTGAACGTCCGCCACGGCGCCGCGGCGATCTCCCGGGAGGCCGAGTGGTTCGACGACCGCCTCGACGTCGACGACACCGACGAACTGCTCGGCTACCAGCGCGCGACGACCGGGGCCGCCCAGCTGGAGTCGTGGGTCGGTCTCGGGCTGGTCCTGCTGGTGCTGTACTCCGGGCTGCTGGCCGACGCCGTCGCCGCCGTCGAGTCGCTCGGCTTCAGTACTGTTCCCTCCGGCGTCGTCTTCTTCCTCGGCGCCGTGGTCGTCCTCCAGGTCTCCTCGCTGCCCTTCGACTGCTTCGACACCTTCGTCGTCGAGGAGATCTTCGGGTTCAACGAGGCGTCGCCGACACTCTGGGTCCGCGACAAGCTCGTCGGCCTCGCGGTCGCGCTCGCCTTCACCGCCGTCATCGGGGCGGCGGTCATGTGGGTCGTCGCGGCGTTCCCGGGGCTGTGGTGGATCGGCGCCTGGGCGCTGTTCGTGGCCTTCTCGCTGGCGATGATGGTGATCTACCCGCGGGTGATCGCGCCGCTGTTCAACGACTTCGAGCCCGTCGAGGAGGGGGAGCTCCACGACGCCGTCACCGAGGTGTTCGACCGCGCGGGCTTCGAGTGCTCGCAGATCTACGTGATGGACGCCAGCCGACGCAGCGGCCACTCCAACGCCTACTTCGTCGGCTTCGGCGCGACCAAGCGCGTCGTCCTGTTCGACACGCTGGTCGAGCAGATGGAGACCGAGGAACTCCAGGGCGTGCTCGCCCACGAGCTCGCCCACTGGAAGAAGGCCCACATCTGGAAGCGCGTCGGCGCCTCGGCGGTGCAGATGGGGATCGTCCTGTTCGTCGCCTACCAGCTCGTGACCGGCCCCTGGCTCTACGAGATGTTCGGGCTGGCGACGGGTGCCGGCAAGCCGCTCTACGCCGGCCTGCTGCTGGCCGGGCTCGTGCTCCAGCCGCTCACGCGGCTCACCAGCCCCATCGAGAACAGGCTCTCGCTGGCCCACGAGCGGGAGGCCGACGCCTTCGCAGTCGAGGTGATGGGCGACGGCGAGCCGATGGTCGACGCGCTCACTCGCCTCGCCAGCGAGAACCTCTCGAACCCCTTCCCCCATCCCCTCTACGAGACGTTCCACTACACCCACCCGCCGATCCCCGAGCGGGTCCGGGAGATCCGTCGGCGGGCCGGAGGGTCCGCTGCGGGTGACGGCGACGCTCCCGACGCGTCGACGGGATAGACCCCGGTCAACCCCTCGATTTTCGGACGCGTGACGATCCGGGTGACGCCCGCAGGTGCAAGCCGCGGCCATACCCCCCTGGCGGGGCAAGAGCGGGTAGCTGATATGGCGAGGACACACCTGCGTGCGGACCGCGTCGAGGCCGACCTCGACCGACTCCTGGCGGCGACCGGCGACGACCTCGTCGTCGCCTCGAACCGACAGCCGTACAGACACGACTACGAGGGCGGCGAGGTGACGGTCGACCGCCCGGCCGGGGGGCTGACCGCCGGCCTCGACGAGGTCATGCGGCGGGTCGACGGCACCTGGATCGCCTGGGGGGACGGCGAGGCCGACGCGGCCGTCGTCGACGGCGACGACACCGTGACCGTGCCGCCCGGCAGCGACACCGACACGTACACGCTCCGCCGGCTGTGGCTCGACGACGACGAGGTCGAGGGCTACTACTACGGGATGGCCAATCGGGTGCTGTGGCCGCTGTGTCACGCCGCGCTGGGCACCGTCGAGAGCTGCGGCGACGCCTGGGGGGACTACCGCCGGGTCAACGACCAGTTCGCCGACGCGATGGCCGACGCCGCCGCCGACGGCGACCCCCTCGTCTGGCTCCACGACTACCACCTCGCGCTCGCGCCCCGGCAGGTCCGCGAGCGGACCGGGAGCGGGGGCGACGGCGACGACATCGCCCGTGACGGGACCGGCCGCGACGCGGGCCCCACGCTCGCCCACACCTGGCACATCCCGTGGCCCAGCTGGGACACGTTCCGGGCCTGCCCAAACTGCGAGGCCATCCTCGACGGCCTGCTCGGCAACGACCTGCTCGTCTTCCACGTCTCCCGGTACTGCGAGAACTTCCTGCGGAGCGCCGGTCGGGGACTCGACGGGACAGCCGTCGATTTCGACGCCGGCACCGTCGACTACCGCGGCCGGACGACCGCCGTCAGGGCCGCGCCGATGGGCGTCCCCGTCGACCGCATCCGCGAGCAGGCCGACAGCACGGAAGCCACGGGGTTCCGCGCCGCCTTCCGGAAGAACAGGGGCATCGACCGCGACACCCGCCTCGGTGTCGGCGTCGACCGCCTCGACTACACCAAGGGGATCGTCGAGCGCCTCGACGCCATCGAGCGCCTGTTCGCGGAACAGCCCGACTACCGCGGGGAGTTCACCTTCGTCCAGGTCGGCACCGAGAGCCGGTCGGCCATCCCGGCCTACGCGGACTACCAGGACCGCGTCGAGGCGGCCGTCGAGCGGGTCAACGACCGCTTCGCGACCGACGACTGGCGGCCCATCGTCTACACGACGGAGATGATCTCCAACGAGGGGCTCGCCGGACTCTACCGCGAGGCCGACCTGGCGGTCGTCAGCCCCGTCCGCGACGGGATGAACCTCGTCGCCCAGGAGTACGTCGCCGCGGGGAGCGACGATCCGGGCGTGCTCGTCCTCAGCGACCAGGCCGGCGTCCACGACGAACTCGGCGAGTGGGCCGTCTCCGTGCGCCCGCACGACACCGAGGGGTTCGCCGCCGCGCTCGACGACGCCCTCTCGATGCCCGACCGCCAGCGGCGCCGCCGCGCGAACGCCCTGGCCGACGGCGTCGAGGACGGGGACCTCGACTCGTGGCTCCGCGACGTGCTCGGGGCGGTCGCCCGCGTCGCGCGACCCGACGGAGGTATTCCGACCCGTGCAGACCACTGACGCCACGCCGCTGTGGCTCGCCCGCGGGACCGTCGCCGACCGACTCGCCGCCGCCCCCGGGGTCGTCTGCTGCCTCGACTTCGACGGGGTACTCGCCCCCATCGTCGACGACCCCGACGCCGCCCGGATGGCTCCGAAGCTGGCCGAGCGCGTCCGCGCCCTCCGCGAGTGCGAGTCCGTCCGCGTCGCGGTCGTCAGCGGCCGCGAACTCGCCGACCTGCGCGACCGCGTCGGGATCGACGGGATCGCCTACGCCGGCAACCACGGTCTCGAACGCCGGGTCGACGGCGAGCGGTCGGTCGCGCCCGACGCCCGCCGGAGCGCCGACGCCGTCGCGCGGGTCTGCGAGCGTCTCTGCGACCGCCTCGCGCACGTCCCCGGCGTCGGGATCGAGGACAAGGACCTCACTGCGACGGTCCACGTCCGGGACGTGCCCGACGACCGGATCCCCGAGGTGGAGCGCACGGTCAGAACGACTGTCGAGGAGGCGATGGCCGCCGGCGGCCCCGCCTTCGAGATCCGCGACGGGAAGGCCATCCGCGAGATCCGCCCCGCGGTCGACTGGGACAAGGGTCGGGCCGTCCGACAGCTGGCCGAGGCGGCGCCCGACGGCTGGCTCCCCCTCTACGTCGGCGACGACGTGACCGACGAGGACGCCTTCCGGGCGCTGGACGGCGACCGCGGGTCCCTCGACGGGGTCGGGGTCCTCGTGGGCGAGCGCGAGACCGCCGCGGACTTTCGGCTCGGGTCACAGCGCGACGTGGGCGAGTTGCTGGACCTGGTCGCCGAGGCGCAGTGCGAGTGAGTCGAGAGAGCTACTGGAGCTTGTTCCGGCGGTCTTTTATCTGCCGCAAAGTCCTGGACGGGGGGTCGCCACTACGCACCGAGATACACAGTCGTATCGTAAACTTCGAGCGTTGATAGCTGCTCCTCGATTCTGCCGTCGTTAGAGTAGATATCCGAATCGAAGGAGACGAAAACGAGTGGGGAGGTCGACGTTTCGTTCGTGTACCAGAACGCGTCCAGGAGAATATTTCGGTCGTAATCGTCCAGGAACGCATCCAGATGTTGGTACTCCAATTCGTACTCGGACAGTCCGAGATACCCCTCGGGAGCATCGGTGATGTTCGATACGTTCACCCGGGACGCAGCACCGGTCTCGATGTCTTCGATCAGGTCCAGAGCATCGTCGAAATCATCTCGTATGTCCTCGTACAACATACGGAGATTTGATTCCGAATCCGCGTCGGTCAGTCCGAGGAATCCGGAGTCGTAGTACTCGATATATCGCTTGATCGGGTCCAACTTGTCCCACCTGTCGAGGAACTCGCGGTCGACGAATTTTAGAACGTCGTCGATCGTGTCGAAGTATCCCGGATCGAAGTCCTCGTGGATCTTTTCCGCGACTTCTCGGATTCGTTTCCGCTGCTTTTCGACGACTCGTCTCGCCTCCTCGAACACTCTTGCGCTGGTCACGAGAGACTGGCTAGACCCCCTATCGGCCAGATACTCGCTGACGGGGACCGAGAGGTCGTCCCACTCCAACGTCTTTGCGAGGATCACGTTCGTCTCGACGAAATCGGTATCGGCAGCAGGTCGTTCCGCAGACATTAGTCGGTGTCTTCGAGCAGTGAGGAGGCGACGCGACCCCAGGCAGAATCTACACCAACGGGATCCGAACCCGTGTCTCTGTTTGGTTCGGCAATGTCCTTTTGTTTCATCTCGTTTTCAAACCGGCGGAGCTGAAGGTCGAAGTCCTCCAGCCCTTCGCGGAACTTCCGTTCCCAATCCGGTCTGTTATCCTCGTAGGAGTCGTCGTGATAGTGGACGCGCAGATTTCTCGCGAAGACCTCCCAGGCCAGATCTGCTAATTCGACGAAGTCCTCCGCCAGCGGCTTCTCCGACTCGTCGACGGAATCTAGATACGTCTCGGAGAGCGACACGAACCGCGAGAACGCCCGTCGACACTCTTCGAAGCCGGGGTCGGACGGGAACTTGCCTTCGGCCCGTGCGAGCCTGAAGGCTATCTCACTCGGCGGTTCCGTCAAAGGTGTCGGATTCCTCGCAAACCGAGTGATAGAAGGCTGCACCTCGAACTTGTAGTAGGTCTGGAATTCGAACGGCGCGTGGGTGCTGTACACCTGATCTTCCAGCCGCTCGGAGAGACTGTCGTCCGATTCGTAGTACTCCTCAAGGACGGTCGAGATAGTCGACTCGGCAGCACGGAGGTCTGCGTCGTATTCCACTTCAGGGGCATCCTGCTCTCCCTGAACGTAGCTCTGACCGACGCCACCGGCAGCACCTCGGGAGTACGTCGCTGTCCCGGCGATCACTCCTTTTTCTTTGGCATCGAAGAGAGCGTGGGAGACAGCCTTGCTCATCGGGCCGTGAACGTACCAGTAAACGGGTAGCAGGTCGACGATCCGGTTATCGTCGTCCAGTTTCTCTCTGGTGAGAAAGAATATTTTCTGCACGTCAATATAAGATAGCTTCTCACCCTCCTCTATCTCATCAAACAGGTACTCGAGGAGATGAGTTAGGGGTTCGATTTCGTACTTGCTCATAATCGCCTTCCTATAGGCCGTCTTAGGTGCTTCGCGAATAAGTGCTTTGGTGAACCCTGGAGGGACCAGCGATACACGTGAGTTACTCGGTTTTAGCCCCTTCGACTCGTCTGAGCGGGATTCCGACCGGAGGGTCTGAACGGGTTCGTGCAATCCGCGGTCGCAGCAGAATCCGTGGTCACGAGCCAGTAGTCACGGTCGGATAGGAAACTCCACCTAGCTGCCAAGAGTAATGTGGAGCCGTCACGAACACGGTACCCGATGCGCGAGTTGCTCGCGGACGTACTGGCGCCGACGCGGTACAACGTGGCCGCGGCCGTCAGCGCCGTCGCCCTGCTCGTCGTCGCCTACGTCCTCGTCCCCCACCCCTACGTCCAGTACGGCGCCTGGCTGGTCATCTTCACTGTCTGGATGGTGTGGTTCGTCTACCTCGGCGTCGACCACGTCTACGGGATCGACGCCGACTCCTGATACCGGCGCGCGCCGGTCGGGCACCGCCGGCCTGTCAGTGCCGAGCATAGTGATAGACCGCGCCCCAGACGAACGACAGGGCGAGCACGACGACGAGCGACCCCGACAGCGGTCGCGGGAGCGCGACGCCGGTGGCCGCGACGAGCAGCGCCGACACCGTCTCGCCCACCGACGCCAGCGGCGGGAGCGTCTCAGTGACGTACTCCGAGAGGACGGACCCCGCCAGCAGGCTCGCGAACGCGGCGAACGCGTGGGACGCGCCGGTCTTCGCCGGCACCTCACTCACCCCGTCCGACCCGGGGGCCGGTCGCCGACTCGCGACTGCCGACCCCGACCGCGGCCACGGACCGTTCCACGAATGCGAACACGGACTGTTCCATGTTAGGGACTTCACTCTCGACGACACAATTCAAGCTTTGGGTCGAGACGCCGGCTTCCGGGCGGCCGCGGACCGGGGACGGATCGGCGGCACGGTGCGCCGACCGCCGCTTTCCGTCAGTCGTCGTCCGCGGGCTGTTCGCCGCTCTCGCTCTCCTCGCCAGCCTCGACCCGCGGCCCGCCGGCGTGGCCCTCGTGGGCGATAGCCGTCGCCAGGAGTTCCTCGGAAACCGCGGGCACGTCGCCCGAGGAGACCGGGCCGAGGTCGTCGATGGCTTCGGTCGACCGGGGGAACGCGCGTTCGTCCATGTGGATGGCGATACCGGCCTTGGCGCCCTGGCCCATCGCGACTGGGATCTGGTTGTGGCCGGGGGTCACGTCGCCGACCGCGTAGACGCCGTCGACGCTGGTGCGGCCGTGGTCGTCGACGGCGACGGTACCGTCGTCGTTGATCTCGCAGCCCAGCGACTCGTGGAGGTCGGTGTTGTACTCCGAGCCGAGCATCGGGAAGCCGCCGCGGTACTCCCGGACGGTCCCGTCCGCGAACTCGAACGATTCGAGCCAGCCGTCGTCGTCGCGATTGGAAGCGGTGATCTCCGCCTCGACCACGTCGACGGGATGGTTCTCCAGCATGGTCGCGGTGTCGTCGCTCCACTCGGGGTCGTCGCCCCGCAGCAGCACGTCCACGTCGTCGGTGAAATTCAGCATGATCATCGCGACGTAGGCGGCCGAGTCGCCGGTGCCCATCACGTAGACGGGCTCGTCGACGAACATGTAGGCGTCGCAGTGCAGGCAGTAGTGGAGCCCGCGGCCCGTCGGCGGCAGGGGCGGGTCCGGCCGCACGTCCGAGAAGCCCGTCGCCAGGACGACGTTGCTAGCGGTGTACTCCCCGTCCTCGCCCTCGAGAGCGAACGACCCGTCGTCGACCCGCTCAGCGGCCTCGACGAAGTCCCGGTGGACGTCGGCGCCGTAGGATTCGACCTGCTCCTTGGCGGTCTCGAGGAACTCGACGCCGCTGGTCTCCTCGGTGACGCCGATGACGTTGTGGGTGTCCTGCATCATCGCGGCGCGGCCGCCGCCGCGGTCGACCAGGGCGGTGTCCAGCCCCAGCCGCGTCGCGTAGAGCGCGGCCGTCAGCCCCGCGGGGCCGCCGCCGACCACGACCACGTCGTACTCGCTGTCGCTCATGTACCCGCCGCTAGCGAACGAGCCCGTTTAAACCCCGCTATCCCGGCGATCGCGCACACTCGCCGGAGCGGCGGCGCGTAGCAGTCGTCGACGAGTGACCGTGGGCGTCACCCCTCGCAGGGGCCGGTCCGGCGGAGGACGACGGTGTACTGGTCGACACCCATGTCCTGTGGGTCGCCGTACTGCATCGTCCGCGGGCGGATGCCGACCCGGAGGAGCCGCTGGGACATCGGCGCGCGCCCCTTCCCGTCGAGGAACCGCGGCTCCCGGCCGTACTCGCCGGCGATCTCGTAGGGGTAGGTGTCCTCGGCGAGGAGGGTCCGGACGTGGTCCGCCACCGCGTCGTTCGAGAGGCTCTCCGCGCGCTTGCCCCAGCTGTCGGGCGCGAGATAGAGGATCGACTTGTGGTAGTTGAGGACGACGAAGGCGGGACAGCGGAACTGGAAGGTCTCGGGGCTGACGCCGAAGCGGGCCTCGACGCGGTCGCTGTGGGGGACGGCGGCGTCCTGGGGGTCGTAGGTGTAGGTCTCGATGGTGTCGTCGGGGCCGGCCTCGCTCCGCAGGTAGTCGACGGCCTGGTCGCGGGGCTGTGAGGCGTAGGCGAGCGTCCCGGCGCCGGCGTAGACCGCGCTGGTGACGAGCAGGAGGGCGACGACCGCCCGGCCGACGGCGGGGCGGCGGTCGCGCAGGCGACCGAGCCCGACCGCGAGGACGACGACCAGCAGCGCGACCACCGGCAGGAGGTGATGGGTGCGGACGTAGCGCCACGAGGAGTACACCGCCAGGTAGACGCCGGCGCCGACCAGCGCCAGCCGCAGCCCGTCGGCGGTCAGCGAGTCCTCCCGGGCCCGGGCCAGGGCCGCGAGCGCGCCGCCGGCGAGGCCCACGGCCAGCGGGAGGCCGACGGCGTGGAGGTAGCTGCGGAGGATCCACCACCAGCTCGGCTGGACCAGCCAGCCGTGGGGCTCGGACTTCGCGCCGAACGAGCGGGCGAGCCGGGCGCCGAACTCCGCGGGCGCGCCGAAGACGACGCTCGGGTAGCCCGCGGCGATGGTCCCGATCCCGATCAGCATCCCTGTCGCGAGGAACTTCGGCCGGACGGCGCCGCCGACGAGTCCGTCCTCGGAGCGGCGGGCCCGCTGGAGGTGCGCGACGCCGAGCAGGATCGCGCTCACGCCGCCGGAGAGCTTGAACGCGATGGAGACGCCGCCGGCCAGCGCCCCCCAGTAGAACACCCGGTCGACGCCCGTCTCGACGTAGCGGACCGCGTAGTACAGCGACAGCAGCAGGAAAAAGAGGGAGGGGATGTCCTCGCCGGCCTCGTGGGCGAGGATGAGGACGGCCCAGGTGACCGTCAGCAGGGCGGCGGCCAGCCGGCCGGTCGCGCGGTCCCGGAGCGTCGTCCCGATGCGGTAGACGACGTAGACGCAGCCGACGGCCATCGCGACGTTGGCCAGCCGGGCGAGCAGGACGCTCCAGGTCCAGATCCACGCGGGCGTCCGCAGCCAGTGGGTCCAGTAGCCCACGTCGAGGTGGCGACCCATGTCCGCGAACGCCGGCAGCGCGTCCGTCGCGAGGGCGACGACCAGCACCGGGATCAGCGCGAGCGCCGAGAGGTACATCGCCGAGCCGTAGGTCCGCCAGTAGCCGACGCCCTCGGAGACCGACCCGAGTCGCGGGTCGTCGAGGACGGTCGCCAGCACCTCGACGGGGTCGACCACGCGCCAGCGCTCGTCCCGCGTCGCGAAGTTCGGCAGCCGGTGCCAGATCCAGAACGACGACAGCAGGAGGGCGGCCAGCAGGATGTAGGGGAGGTACGGGTCGGCGCGCAGGTCGTCGACGACCTGGCGCTTCGCCCGCCGGAGCGGTTCGAGGACCATTCGTTCGTCCCGATTCGACCGGGCCGAGGGGTAAAAACGACCCGCCTTCGCTCCGGTAGTCGGCGGCTACCACCGGGTCCCGGGCGCGAACGGACGACCTCGTTCCCCGCCCGTCGCTGCGCGTTCGAGGAACGGTTCGCCCGCTCGGATGGTTTTTTCCCGGGGCGTCGAGAACCCCGGGACATGACAGACCGCATCGCGATCGCCGGGATCGGCGCCGTCGCGTCGATGCACGCCGAATCGGTCGCCGACATCGACGGGGCCGAACTCGTTGCGGGATCCTGCCGGACCGAGCAGCGGGGCCGCGAGTTCGCCGACGAGTACGGCTGTACCTGGTACGCCGACACCGGGGCGATGCTCGACGCCGAGGGCGTCGACGTCCTCTCGATCTGCACGCCCAGCGGCGCCCACCTCGAACCCGCGCTCGCGGCCGCCGAGCGGGGCGTCGACGTGCTCTGCGAGAAACCCCTCGAGATCACCACCGACCGCATCGACGAGATGGTCGCCGCCGCCGACGCGGCGGGGATCCGGCTGGGCGGCATCTTCAACCAGCGGTACAACCCCGTCGTCCGCCAGTTGCGGGCGGCCGCCGCGGCGGGGCGGTTCGGCGGCCTCTCGGTCGCCAACGCCTACGTCCCGTGGTGGCGCGACGACGACTACTACGACGGCGCCTGGCAGGGGACCCAGGACCTGGACGGCGGCGGCGCGCTGATGAACCAGTCGATCCACGGGGTCGACGCGATCCAGTGGATCGCCAGCGCGGCGGGTGCCGGCGGGGACGCCGACGGAAATCCAGTCGAAGAGGTGTTCGCCTACACCGACCGGCGCGCCCACGGCGACGACATCATGGAGGTCGAGGACTCGGCGGTGGCCGTCCTCCGCTACCGCGACGGCACGCTCGGACAGATCCTCGGTGCGACCTCGATGTACCCCGGGTCGCTGAAGCGGCTCCAGGTCGCCGGCCGCGACGGGACCGCCGAGATCATGGAGGACGAACTCGTCACCTGGCAGTTCCGCGAGGAGCGCGAGGAGGACAGCGAGGTCCGCGCGGAGTTCGGCGAGACGGAGTCGGGCGGCGGCGCGGCCGACCCGATGAGCATCGACTACGCCAACCACCGGCGCAACATCGAGGACTTCCTCGACGCGCGGCGCAGCGGCGAGCCGTACATGCTCGACGCGGGCGAGGCCCGGAAAGCCGTCGAGATCATCGAGGCCATCTACGAATCCGCCGAGCGGGGCGAGCCGGTGCGGGTCGATTCCTGATCAGCCCGCGGTGGTGGTGTCGAGCGCTTCCGTGCCTTCGTGAACTCCTCCTCGACGTATCGCTCGTCAGCCATAGACCGGTGTCCCCTCGTCGAGTACCCTGCGGAAGAACGGGTGGTCGGACCGGTCAGCCAGCGTCGGTTCGGTCACCGCATGGACGCTGAAGGGAACGTCCCGGTCGAGCATCACGTCGTAGGCAACGTCCCGCAGACGCTCCTCGACCGCCGAGACGTCGGCGTCGTCGTCGAGGACCGCCAGCACGTCCACGTCGGAGTCGGCACGGTGGCCGCCGCGCGCGACGCTCCCGAAGAGATAGAGCCGTCGGACCGGATCGAAATCGCCGTCCTCGACCCGCTCGGTGAAAACGTCGACGGCGTCACGGTGCGGAAGCGTCGATTCGGCCATATCGGCCGTTTGGGCGCAACCGTATTTAAATTCCAGTCGAGACCGAGCGGTCGCACTACTGGCACCCCTCTCCGCGGGCGCAAGACACTCCACCCCGCGCGCCGACCGGCGAGGCATGGCCGATCCACTCCCGATCAGCGGGTTCGCCGACGAGATCGCCGACGACCTCGACGAACAACTGTCGACGCTCGAATCGCTCGACATCAGCCACCTCGACCTCCGGGGCGTCTGGAACGAAAACGCGCTCGACCTCTCCGAGGACCGGCTGGACGACCTCGAAGCCACGCTGGACGACCGCGGGTTCTCGGTCACCTCCATCGGCTCGCCGATCGGGAAGATCGGCATCGAGGACGACTTCGACCCCCACCTGGAGCGACTGGAGCGGGCGCTGGAACTGGCGAACCGCTTCGAGACCGACCGCGTGCGGGTGTTCTCCTACTACATCCCCGACGGCGACGACCCGGCCGATCACCGCGAGGAAGTGCTCCGGCGGACCCGCGCGGCGGTCGAGAAGGCCGAGTCGGCGGGCGTGACGCTCGCCCTGGAGAACGAGAAGGACATCTACGGCGACACGCCCGGGCGGATGCGCGACCTGCTGACGACCGTCGACTCGCCGCACCTGCGGGCGGTCTTCGACCCCGCGAACTACCTGGAGATCGGGGCCCGCCCGTACCCCGACGCGCTCCTGCAGGTCGTCGAGTACGTCGACCAGGTCCACGTCAAGGACGCCGAGTTCGGCGAGCGCGGCGAGATCCGCCCCGCCGGCGAGGGCGACGGCCGCATCGGCGAGACCGTGGCGGCGCTCCGAGACAGGGGCTTCGACGGCCCGCTGTCGCTGGAACCGCACCTGGCGTTCGCGGGGTCGGCCTACGGCTACAGCGGCCCCGAGGGGTTCGAGGCGGCCGCCGAGGCCCTGAAAGACGAACTGGACGAGGTGGGCGTCGAGTACGAGTAGGGTCAGCGGGAGTCCCGCCGGACGCGTTCACTTCCGCTCCGGACCCGTAGCCTTTTACCCCGGTTCGGACACACCTCCCTGTATGACCGAGGCGACGGGTATCGTCGGGGAGTTCCTCTCGCTGAAGGAGGGGACCGACGCCGACTTGCTGGCGATGCAGTGCGGCGACTTCTACGAATTCTTCGCCGAGGACGCCGAGACCGTCGCGGACGAACTCGATCTCAAGGTCTCGCAGAAGTCCTCGCACGGTTCGTCGTACCCGATGGCGGGCGTGCCGCTGGACGACCTGACTCCCTACCTCTCGGCGCTGGTCGAACGCGGCTACCGGGTGGCCGTCGCCGACCAGTACGAGACCGAGGACGGCCACGCCCGCGAGATCACGCGGGTCGTCACGCCGGGCACCCACCTCGAGACGAGCGACGACGACGCGCAGTACCTCGCGGCGGTCGTCCGCGACGAAACCAGCGACGGCGACGCCACCTACGGCATCGCAGTCGCCGACGTGACGACCGGGCAGTTCCTCGTCACCGAGCAGTCTGGCGCCGACGCGACGAGCGCGGCCCTGACGGAGCTGTACAAGTTCGACCCCGCGGAGGTGCTGCCCGGCCCCGATGTCCGCTCGGACGACGACTTTCTGGACGAGATCCGCGAGCGCACCGACGCCTCCCTCTCCTTGCACACCACCGAGGCGTTCGCGCCGGGCCGCGCCCGGCATCGCGTCCGCGAGCAGTTCGGCGACGAGACGCTGGAGAGCGTCGGCATCGCCGACGCGGAGGCCGCGGTCCGGGCCGCGGGCGCTATCATCTCCTACGTCGACGAGACGGGCGCGGGCGTGCTGGCGTCGATGACGCGCCTGCAGTCGTTCGACGAGTCGGCCTACGTCGACCTTGACGCGACGACCCAGCGCAACCTCGAACTCACCGAGACGATGCAGGGCGACCGCGAGGGGTCGCTGTTCGACACGGTCGACCACACGGTCACAAGCGCCGGCGGGCGACTGCTCCGGGAGTGGCTCCAGCGCCCGCGGCGCTCGCGCGAGGAACTCGCCCGCCGCCAGTCCGCGGTGGCGGCGCTCGCGGAGGCCGCGATGGCCCGCGACCAGCTTCGGGAGACGCTCGGCGACGCCTACGACCTCGAACGGCTGGCGTCGAAGGCCGCGTCGGGCAGCGCCGACGCCCGGGACCTCCGGGCGACCCAGGAGACGCTCGCGCTGCTCTCCGCGGTCGGGGATCTGGTCGCCGACAGCGAACGGCTCGCCGACTCGCCGCTGGCCGCGGTGCTCGACCGCCCGGACAGGGAAGCGGCGGCGGAACTCGCCGCCGACCTCGACGAGGCGCTCGTCGAGGACCCGCCCGGGACGGTGACCCAGGGCGGGCTGATCCGGCGGGGGTTCGACCCCGAACTCGACGAGATCATCGACGACCACGAGGCCGCGCTCGACTGGATCGAGCGCCTGCCCGAACGGGAGAAGGAACGGACGGGCATCACGCACCTCTCGGTCGACCGCAACAAGACCGACGGCTACTACATCCAGGTCGGCAAGAGCGAGACCGACGCGGTGCCCGAGGAGTACGAGCAGATAAAGACGCTCAAGAACTCCGAGCGGTACGTCATCGACGAGCTCGCGGAGAAGGAACGGGAGATCCTCCGGCTGGAGGAGCGCCGTCACGAACTCGAACGGCAGATATTCGAACGCCTCCGGGACCGCGTCGCGGCCCGCGCCGAGGTCCTCCAGGAGACCGGGCGTGCGCTGGCGGAGTGCGACGCGCTGGCGAGCCTGGCCGCCCACGCCGTCCGCAACGACTGGACGCGGCCCGAACTGTCCGACGGGCGGGAACTGGTCGTCGAGCAGGGCCGCCACCCCGTCGTCGAGCAGACGACGCAGTTCGTCCCGAACGACCTGCGGATGGACGACGACCGGCAGTTCCTGATCGTGACGGGGCCGAACATGAGCGGGAAGTCGACCTACATGCGCCAGGCGGCGCTGATAACCCTGCTCGCGCAGGTGGGGAGCTTCGTGCCCGCCCGTTCGGCGCGGGTGGGGCTGGTCGACGGCATCTACACGCGCGTCGGCGCGCTGGACGAGCTCGCGCAGGGCCGCTCTACCTTCATGGTCGAGATGCAGGAGCTGTCGAACATCCTCCACTCGGCGACCGACGACTCGCTCGTAATCTTAGACGAGGTGGGCCGCGGGACCGCGACGTACGACGGCATCTCCATCGCGTGGGCCGCCAGCGAGTACATCGTCAACAACGTCGCGGCGAAGACGCTCTTTGCCACCCACTACCACGAACTGACGGTGCTCGGGGAGGAGCTACCCAGCGTCCAGAACGTCCACGTCGCCGCCGAGGAGCGCGACGGGGACGTGACCTTCCTGCGGACCGTCGAGGACGGGCCGACCGACCGCTCCTACGGGATCCACGTCGCCGACCTGGCGGGCGTGCCCGACCCCGTCGTCGACCGCTCGCGGGCGGTGCTCGACCGGCTCCGCGAGGAGGAGGCCATCGAGGTTCGCGGGAGCGACTCGGGCTCGGGCACCACCCAGGCCGTCTTCGACCTGAGCAGCGGGCAGTTCAAAACCGGCGGTGGCGGCGACGGAGTACCGGGCGACGGCGGGTCGACGCCCGCCGCGGAGTCGGCGACCGACGGCGAACAACTCGCCACCGACGGGAGTCACGCGGTCGGCGAGTCCGCCGACGCGGGGTCGGCGCTCGACCCCGAGGTCGAGGACGTGCTGGACGAGTTGCGTGACCTGGACGTGAACGAGACGCCGCCGGTCGAGCTGATGGCGAAAGTGCAGGACTGGCAGGCGGAACTCGACGAGGAGTGATACGGATTATTGCAAGTCATTCCGGGATCGACCGCACGCAGTCGTGCGGTCGACCCGGTAAACGCTTGCAATAATCCGTATGAGGCGTCGCCGAGCGGTCGAACTCACTCGGCGGCCTCGAAGACGCCCAGGCGACCGTCCCCGAACCCGGCGTAGACCGTCCCGTCGAACCCCGTGACGGTGAACACCGAGTCACTCGGCCGGTAGACGGCACGCGGCTCGCCGGTTGCCGCGTCGACGGCGAACAGGCTGGTGAACTCGGCCTTCTCGGGCGTGATCGCCTCGGCGACGAGCGTCTCCGCCGTGGCGGCGACCGGCCAGCCGTTGTTCGAGGGAGTGACGAACCGGAACGGCCGGTCGCCGCCGGGGAGGTCGTAGGCGTCGACCGCGTTCATCTGCACGTTGGTCCGGGTGTACAGACGATTCCCGTCCGCGGAGAGCAGCGGGTCGTGGGCGTAGGCCCGCTCGCGCCAGGCGACGGTCCCGTCGGCGGCGATAGCGGCGACCGAGTCGTCCCCGACGTAGACCCGGTCATCGGTCGGGACGAACCACCGCGCCGACAGCGAGCGGGTCCACAGCGTCTCGCCGCCCGTCGAGAGGCCGACGAGCGAACTGCCGTCGTCGCTCTCGCCGACCGAGCAGACGACGGTGTCGCCGAGGACGGTCGCCAGCCGGACGGTACCGGAGAGCTCGCGGCGCCATCGCCGGTCGCCGTCGGGGCCGTACGCCGACAGCGTCCGGCCGCTGGCTGCGTAGACCGTATCGTCACCGACTGTGAAGGCGGTCGCATCCGCAAGCGACGCCGACCACCGCGAGTCGCCGCTGTCGGTGTCGACGGCGTGGATCGTCGTCTCGAGCGGCTCCTCGGGCGTGTCGTGGGTGTGCTCGGGCTCGAAGAACTCCGTGGCGCGGACGACGACGGCGCCGTCCAGCAAGCCGGCGACGCCGAGGCGGCGCTCGCGCCTGAACGACCAACGTTCGGTGCCGGTCCCCGCGTCGAGGGCGTGCAGCGCCGTCCACTCGTAGGAATCACCGCGGCCGTGGACGCTGTAGACGGTCCCGTCGCCGACGGTCACACCCCAGGTGTCGGTGGCGTCGGTCGGCTCGTGGTGTGAGCCCGCCTCGGCCTCGCCCGCGAACGACTGCAGCCAGTCGAACTGCGTTCGGCCCGGCGACAGCGCGGCGACGGCCGAGCGGCCGCCGCCGTCCGACCCCAGTGTGACGTAGAGACGGTCTTCGCCCGCGTCGAGCGCGAGCACGTCGGCGTAGTCGGTGTCGACCCAGCGGGCGGCGGTCCACTCGGGGAGGTCGCCCGAGACCCGGGTGACGGTCGCGGGCGGCGACGGCGTGGCCGGGTCGGCCGTCTTCCGCGGTTCGTCGGTCCCGGCGACCGTGGGCGTGCCGTCCGGCCCCGGGGTGGGCGTCGCGGACGGCGAGGGTGTCGGGGCGGCGTCGCTCGTTACAGTCGGCAGCCGTCCTTCCGTCGGGCTCGCATCGGTCGGCGACGGCTCCGTCCCGCTTCCGGTATCGCCCTCGCCGAGACAGCCGGTCAGTGAGGCGAGGACGCCGCCGGCGAGTGCGAGCGTTCGGCGTCGGGTGGGCATGGTCGGAACTATCGCTGGTACCGGAAAGGGCCTTCTGGAGGGTCAAACGACCGCTGAACGGTCGGGAGTCGCGACTCGTCGCCGCGGATCCGGGGCACGTCGGACGCGGAGCTTTTGTACGGGCCGTTCGACGATGGCGCCGTGACCAGGCGACGCGCGCTGTTGCACTCGCTCGGGGCGGCCGGCGCCGCGCTCACCGCGGGGTGTGGTCGACTGCGGCGCCTCGGCGGGTCGTCGGAACTGGCGCGAAACGAGGTCAGTTCCGAGGCCGGCGGCGACGGATCCGTCCCGATGCACCAGCGGACGGCCGGCCACACCGGCTACGTCTCGGGGACTGCGTCCGACGAGTCCGGCGCGGATCGGTGGGTGAGCACCGTCGACCCGCCGGACATCAGCTCCGCAGTCGTGCTCTCGGCGGACTCGGTGTTCGTCCCGAGCGGGGACGGGATCTACGCACTCGACCGGGCCGACGGGAGCTACCGGTGGGACCGCCGTCCGGACGCGACGTTCCCGACGGGGCCGGTCGTGAGCGACGGCGTCGTCGTCGTGGGCGAACTGTTCGAGGGGACGGTCGAAGACGAGGTCGGCGCGGTCGCCTACGACGCCGCCGACGGAACGGAACTGTGGGAGACGACCGACGTGCCGGGGGGATGGAGCCGCCCGACGGTCCGCGACGGGACCGTCTACCTCTCCGGCGGCCCCGTGGCCCCCGGCGTCACGGCCGTCGACCTCGCCGCCGGGGGCGTCGAGTGGGAGGCCCGCCTCGACGCGGAGACCGGGCGTGTCGCCGTCGACGACGGGGGCGTCTACGTCGTGCAGGAGACGGGCGTTCGAAAACTCGACCACGAGGGGTCGAGCCTGTGGCACCGGCCGACCTCGGAGGAACCCCGCGGACCGCCCACCGTCGCGAACGGGACCGTGTACGCCCAGACCGGGCCGGAGACGTTCACCGCACTGGACGCGGCGACCGGCGACCCTCAGTGGGAAGCCACCGCGCCGGCGGAGACGGCGTTCTCCGCGGCGATCGCCGACGGGACCGTCTACTGCTCGGGGGTCGACCTCGTCGCGCGCCGGGCGGCCGACGGGCGCGAGCGGTGGCGCCGCTCGCCCGCCGAGGTCGGTGCGAGCGTCGAGACCGCGACGGACCACTACGGCGACCGCGACTTCGGGGAACTGGCGGTGACCGACGACACGGTCTACGTCGGTCACGGCGACGGACTGCTCGCCGTCGCTCGCGCGGACGACGCCCCGCGGTGGCGCCGCCAGTTTCGCGACCGGGTGAAGGGCGGCGACATGGTCTTCGGCGGCTCCCCCGGCGCGCCCGCCGTCGCCGGCGACACCGTCTTCACCTTCACGAGCGGCGGCGACTGCTACGCGGTCGCCCGGTAGCGGGTCCCGCACCGACGCCACTGACCCGTTCCCAGCGACTGAGAGCGCGGTCCCCTTCTTAACCCGATAGGGACGCGACGTTCGTCTATGACCGACGCCGACGGGACGTGCACGTACTGGGCGCCGACGGAGTGCGAGGGGTCGGCCCACTGCCCGCCGCGGTGCCCGCGGTTCGTCGACCGGACGGGCGAGGCGTGGGTGGTCCGCCCCGCGACGGGCGAGGACCGCGAGGCGCTCGTCGCGATGTACGACGACTTCGCGCCGGGGGAACAGGCCCAGGGGGTGCCGCCGCGCCACCGCCCGCGGCTGGAGGACTGGATCGACGACTGCCTCGACGACGGCTGTAACTTCGTCGTCGAGGGCGACGAGGGGCCGGTCGGCCACGCGCTGTACACGCCGACCGACGCGGCCGAGCCGGAGTTCGCCGTCTTCGTCCACCAGGACTACCAGGACCGCGGCATCGGCACGGAGGTGAGCAAACACGTCGTCGCGACGGCGGCCGTCGCCGACCGCGACGCGCTCGTGCTCGTCGTCGAGCCCGACAACCGCGCCGCGCGGCACGTCTACGACGAACTGGGCTTCGAGACGGAGTCCGAACCGTCGGTCGCCGGCGGGGGGCTGGGCGCCGTCCGGATGCGCCGGCCGCTCGATACCGAGGCGACGCCCCCCTTCTGTCACCCGCCGGTCGTCCGGAACGGGGCTGCCGAGCCCGGAAACGGGGCCGGCCCGACCGCGGGGTCCGGCCCGGGTCCGGCGGCGTCCGATTGAGGCGTCGGCACTCTCGCAGTTCCGATCCGGAGACCGATCCCCCGAACCGACCGGACGGATTTACGTCCGAGACTCCAAGGGGGACCCATGAGTCGGGGAGACGCCAGCCACGGCAGTATCGCGGACGAGGACAGCGCGCAGCCGGGGGAACCCAGCGAGAGCGACGGCGGAGCGTCCGGACTCCGCTCGCGGATCGGCACGCACGCGAAGTCGGGGACGCTCGCGGGCGTCCTCGGCGGCGCGGCGGTCCTCCGGGGAGTCCGGTCGTTACGTGCCGGCGAGCGCGCCCGCGGACTCGGCCGGCTGGTCGTCGGCGGTGCGCTGCTGGCGGTGGCCGCCGCCCAGCGCCGCGCCCGTCGCGGACCGGACGGCGAACCGATCGACATCGACCAGTCGGACGTGGTCGACACCGCCCCGGACATCGGGGATGTCGGGTCGTCGAGCGACGAGGGTGACCGCGCCGGCGGCGACGCGGCCTCGGAGGTCGTCGACACCGGACCGGACATCGAGGACGCCGCGGACGGCGACCGGGCGGGGGTCGACACCGGCGAGGGAAACGGAACCGGAGTCGGCGGGGGCGCAGCCGGTGGGACCGCCGACGGGGCGGACACCGAGGCACCCGAAGACAGCGAGGGGGGCGGAGACACCGAACCGGCCGACGCCGGAGCGACCGATACCGGCGCGGGCGGGACGGCTGACGCCGGGACCGGGGAAGAAGCCACGGAGACGGCGGCGGACGCCGGGCCGGACGAGGCGGTTACGTACGACCGGCTGGGCGAGGCGGCGTACGACGAGCACAGCAACGAGGTGCCGGTCCCCCAGCAGGCGTTCAACCGGGGCTTTCTCTCGCTCGGCGAGGAGGCCCACTGGGGCGTCCGCGACGACGGGAGCGTCGTCGTCTCCGAGCGGTTCGACCCGGTTCAGGGCGGCGACGGTGTCGACTACGTCGCGACCACGACCGTCGACGACGACCGGGTACTGACGGTCCCCGACGAGGTCACCGACCACTGGGACGACGCGGCGGGCGGACCGATGGCCGTCGAGAGCGGCGACGGCGTCGTCTTCGCGACGAGCGACGACCTGGCGACCGACCGCCAGTTGCTCGTCGTGCCCGCGGCCTGGGCCGAGGACGTGCTCGGCGAGAGCGTCTGAGACGGGCGGTCGAGGTCAGTTCTGACGGAACTCGGTGTCGGCGGGGGTCGGTTCGGAGGCCTCGACCCAGTTGGACTCGTCGAGGGCGGTCCGGGCGGCGACGGCGGCGATCTCGCGGGCGGTCGCCTCGCGGTCGAACAGCGAGACGCTCCCGAGCGAGACCCCAATGCTCTTGCTCACCTCGCGGACCGGCACGTCGGGGTCGCCGACCAGCGCCTCGATCTCGCGGGTGAGCCGCTCGTCGAGCTCCTTGCGCGCGGGCCTGGCGAGTTCCTTGCCGGCGGGGAGCAGGTCGTACGTGACGGTGTAGCCCTCCTCGTAGCGCTCGACCGCGAAGAAGGGGCTCCCCTCGCGCTCGGCGGTCTCGTAGGCCGCGTCCCGCGCGGCCGGGCTCTCGTAGACCGGCACGTCGGAGGGTGCGTAGTCCTCGGTCACGCCCGAGCGTAGGGCCCTCTGCGACATAAATTCCGGGCGCGACCGCGCGACCGTGCCACCGAGTGACACTGAAACCGCTCTTTGAGCAAGCGGAACCTACTCCGTCCGTCCGTGAGTCGGACCCTGTACATGTCTCGCGAACAGACGGCCTGCTGGCTGGCCGCACTGATGGTCGTCGGCACCCTCGCCGCGGTGGTGCCGGCCGGTGCGGCCGCCGCGGGGCCCTCCAGTCCGGCCGAGGCCGCGGACGGATCCGCCGCGGCCGCGGCCGACGCACAGTCGAACAGTCCCTACGGCGACATCGTCCCGACGGCGATCGAGGAGACCGAGGACGGAACCGTCGCCGGCGGCGTCGTGCTGCCGGAGAACTACAGCGTCCGTGCCACCCCGCAGACGGTGAACGGCTCGGTCGTGCGCGTCGAGGACGACCGCACCGTCTGGGAGCGGACGTTCTCGACGGAGAACGCGACCACCCAGATCGCCGAGGTCGCGGTCGGCCCGGACGGCGACGTGTACGCGCTCGTCTCGACGCGACCGACGCAGATCGAGTCGTACCCGCCGGAGACGACCACCGAGGTCGTCCACCTCACCGCGGACGGTGACCTGACCTGGCGGTACGAGCTCAACGCGAGCCTCTCCGCGGCGGTCGGGTCCGGCGGCGAGACGCTGCGGGCGACCGACCAGGGCGTCGCCGTGGTCCACGCGCTGCCCGACGGCGAGGGCGTCCGACTGGCCGAGCTGACCGGCGGCGACGCCATCTGGACGGAGACCTACGGTATCAGCGCCGAGCCGACGACACTCCGGACGACCGAGGACGGCTTCCTCGTCGCGGGGACGACCGGCTACTCGAACCCGTGGGTGCTGAAGACCAGCCCCTCCGGCGCGGTCGAACTCAACCGGACGGTCCGCGGGAGCGTCGACCAGCGCGTCGTCGGCGCGGTCCCGACCGACGACGGCGGCGTCCTGTTGGCCGGAACCCAGACCACCTTCGGTAGCGGAGTCAGCTCTAACGCCTGGGTCAGCCGCCTCGACGACGACGGGGTCACCCGCTGGAGCCGCGTCTACGGCGCCGACGCCCGCTCGACCGTCCAGACGGTCGCGCCACGCGACGACGGCGTTCTGCTGGTCGAACGGGGCGAATTCGCGGGCGTCAACGCGACGACCCTGCGCCTCCGCGGCGTCGGCGCGGACGGCACCCAGCAGTTCGTCGAGTCGACCGAGTTCGACGGTTCGCCGACCGCGACCCACGTCGGCGCGGACAGCGTCACGCTGGCCGGCGTCACGAACCTACTCACCGGGAACTACTCGGTGACCACGGCGACCGTCGACGTGCCGCGGCGCGGTGACGCCGAGTACACGTTCGAGGCCGACACCGGCCCGACCTCCAACGAGACGGTCTACCGCGGGCAGAACCTCCGGTTCGCCGACGCGACCGCCGTCGGCGAGACCTACGAGCTGGTGCGTCTGCCCGCCGAGTACGACGAGTTCGAGCCCCACGTCGTCCGCCGGCTCGCCTTCGAGGACGACGAGGTGATCCTCGAGTCGGCGACGCTGCCCGCCGGCGAGTACGTCCTCCGGAACGCCGACGGCGAGCCGGTCGCCCTCGACGACGGCCGGGTCGTCGAGACCGGCGACCGCGAGGCCGCCGCGTTCGAGCTGGCGAGCCAGGACTTCTTCCACCTGGAGACCAACCGGACGTTCGTCGACGCCGCCGCCGGCGAGGACGGCGTCTCGATGTCGCTGTACTCCTCCGAACGGACGGACTTCGTCCTCCACGCCTCGGCGACGGACGCGAACGGCGAGCCCGTCTCGGCCGAGGAACTGCGGGAGGCCTTCGGGACCGTCGACGGCTTCGACGGCGTCGAGACGGTCGACGGCCGCGAGGTCGCCCGCATCGAGGTCGGCGACGTCGAGGAGATCCGGCTGAACGTCTCGGCCGCCGCGTTCGACGCCGGCCTCTACGAGGTCACCGTCGCGAGCCCCGACACCCGCGAGGCCGGGGCCGTCGCCACCGGCCGCGTGGTCGTCGCGCAGGACGCCGGCCGCGAGGTCGGCGTCTCGCTCAACCGGAGTTCACTGACCGTCCCCGTCGACGGGTCGGCCGCGGCGAACATCACGCTCACCGAGGTCGACAACGGCATCAGCGCGCTCTCGCTGTCGGCCAACCGCACGGGCGAGCCCGCGGTCCGCCCGCGCCTGAACCTGCGGGTCAACGCCTCGCAGATCTCCATGGGCGCCGGGTTCGGCAGCGGCGAGGCGACCACCGAGGCGACTGCCTTCGAGGCGAACACGCCCAGCGGCGACGTCGAGGTCGGAACCCTCGAGATCGGGACCGACCGCTTCGGCGACGAGACGGTCGCGACCGGCAACAACACCGTCGCCTTCCGCGTCGACTGGGTCGTCGACGAGGACGGGATCCCCTACAGCGTCCCCGGGACGATCACCGTCCCCGTCGAGGTCGTCGAGTCGACGAACGCGACCGACGGCGCCGGCGAGGGCGACGAGGGCGGCATCGTCGGCGGTGACGACTCCGGTGGCGACTCTGACGGGAGTTCCGGGAGCGGCTCCGCCGGGGGGTCCGCGAGCGGCTCCGGCGGCGGTTCGAGCGACTCCGGTAGCGAGTCCGGAACCGCCGCGGCCGCCGCTGACCAGTAACGAACGGTAACCACCGGCCGCGGTTCGACCTTTCCGGCTCCTTCCCGCGGCGACTCAGTGGTCCCGCCAGCTGTGTTCGGGTTCCCAGCCGAGCACCTCGCGGGCCTTCGTCGTCGAGATGAGCGACTCGCGGCCGTCGAGCGAGCCGCGGACCTGGGCGTCGGGGTAACACTCGGCGGCGACCCGCTCGGACGGCGCGTCGACGTTCGTGTCGGCGGCGACGGCCCAGAACGCCTCGTGGCCGTCGAAATCGGCTTCGACGGCGCGGCGGGCGATCGCGGCCGCGTCGGCGACGTGGAGATAGGAGAACAGCGTCGAGCGGCCGCTCGCACGGACGGCGTCCAGCGAGCGGTCGGTTCCGACGAACTGTTCGCGGATCTGCTCGCCGCTCGGCACCCACGGGTACCGGAGCGAGGCGATCCGCGGCGCGTCCGGGCGCCGGCCGAAGCCGTCCCCGAGGACTTCGGTGGTGCGTTTGCCGAGCGCGTAGGGGTCCCGCGGGGTGAGCGGGTGGTCCTCGTCGACGGGGAGATAGCGCACGTCCGTCGGGGCGTCCTGGTAGTCGGCGCCCATGACGTTGATGCTGGAGGGGAGGACGACGGCTTCCAGGCCGAGTTCCGCCGCGGCTTCGAGGACGTGGTAGGCCGACATCGCGTTGCTCTCGAAGGTGACGTGCTCGGGGTGGCGCACGGGCGAGGGGATCGTGCCCATGTGGACGACGGCGTCGGCGTCGCTCGCGGCGAGCGAGCCGTAGGTCTCGCCGGCGTCCAGCAGGTCGGTGGTGCGGTAGCTGTCGGCCACTTCTTCGCGACGCTTCCCGCGGGAGAGGTCGACGGTCCCGTAGCCGGCGTCGGCGAACTCCCGGAGGATCGCCTCGCCGATCTTCCCGTTGCCGCCGGTCACGGCCACGCGGTCGATGCTCATGGACGGGGATCGGCGGACCGGCGAAAATAGCTACCGGCGGGGGAAATCCGGACCGGGAGTCGCTCCGGCGCCGCCGGACGCCGGTCGGCCCGTCAGTACTCCCGGAGCAGTTCCAGCATCTCCCGGTCGAGGTCGTGGCCGTGCCAGTCCTCGTAGTCGACGTCCGTCCGCTCGCTGTCGAGGACGCCGAAGGGGCCGCGGAAGTTCCACAGCGCCCAGCCCCAGCCGGCCGCCTCCCACAGCGAGAGAACGTCCTCCATCCACGAGAGCGCAACGTCGTGGGGCGTGTGGTTGTAGACCCCCCACTCGCCGACGTGGACGCCGACATCCATCGACTCCAGCCGCTCCCACTGGGCGATCCGGGTCGCCCGCAGCCACTCCCGATCGTGGACCTTCCCCCCGTCGTCGACGTAGGGCCAGGTCGGGGGCTCGTCGAGGTTCACGTCGGTCCACTCGGCCTCGTGGTGGGTGAGCGGGAACGGGTCGTACCCGCGGGTCGACTGGGTGCAGTCCACGTCGGCGAGTTCGAAGACGGGTTCCCGGCCGTAGCGCATCCCGTCGGCCACCACGAGTCGCTCGGGGTCGACCTCGTGGATCGCTTCGACGGTGTCGCGGACCACGTCGGCGTAGGCGCCGTGGCTGGTCTCGGCGGGCTCGTTGATCAGGTCGAAGCTCAACTCTTCGCTGGTGATCCCCTCGTAGCGCTCGGCGAACCGTCGCCAGTGTTCGGCGAACACCTCCTGGGTCTCGGCGTCGGTCCACAGGTCGGTCTCCTCGGGCGGGTCGGCGACGGTGAATCCCGGGCCGCGGTGGAAGTTGAGTTGCACGTGGACGCCGTGTTTCCGCCCGTACTCGACCGCCTCGTCGATCTCTTCGAGCGCGTCGTCGTCGAAGTCGCGCCAGTCCTCGCCCGTCCAGCAGCGGTAGTCCATCGGCAGTCTGGCGAAGTCGAAGCCCCACTCGGCCATCCACTCGAAGTCCGCCTCGCGGAAGCACTCCTCGTCGTCCGCCATGAACTTCGCCTGGAGGTTGAACCCGCGCCACCGCGGCAGGGAACTCGCGTTCACGTCCATGGTCCCCTGCCGGGCCGCGTCCGAGTTAAGTGCGCGACTCCCGGAAGTTCGCGCCCGTTCGAAGATACATAATAATTACATAATAAAACTATATCCAATATGATTCTGCGAGAATGAGAGACACAGGTGACGGCTGTGGCAGTGAACGGTTGCGGTGCGGTTGGCGCGTGCTGTCGAGCGTGCCCGCCTCCTGGCGGGCCGCTCGAAACAGTCGCGCGAGGGATGAGCACCGCACGCCGCAGGCGCGCGGAGCGCAATCGGCTGGGCAGGTGTGTGGCTGTCTGCGAGCGGTCGCGGTGCAGTCCTGACGGACTGAAAGGGCGAGGCGCGCTCGCGCTTGTGCAGTCGCCTGAGCGGGCACTATCCGGGCGGGCGGTGCGGAGAGCGCGGATATCCCGTCTCAGCGACCGCGAGCGCGGCGAGGGCGTTCACCGCTCGCTGTCGGTTGCGGTCACCCTCGTTTCTTCCACGAAGACCCAACTCGAAACCACTACTCAACTCGCACAGACGCGGCACGCCGTAAATATGAAGGAAAATCTATCGTACTCGAATATGATAAAAAGTCAAATATAAATATCTCCCCATCGTCGACCGCCGAGTATTAGTTCACTCGATCCTTACCAAACGGTAAATGGCCACGGACGAGAACACGGACGGTGGCGTCGAGGTGCAGAGCGCGGAGGACATCACGCACCCGGGCGGGATGCGCGGCAATCGGGTGATGCCGACGCCGGTCCGGGACCATCTCGACCCGTTCGTCGTCTTCGAGCGCTTCTTCATCGCCGCGGACCAGGGCTTCGATACCCATCCCCACCGCGGGTTCGAGATCGTCTCGTACATGCTGGAAGGCGGGATGGTCCACGACGACTCGCTGGGCGAATCGCACACCGCCTACCCGGGCGACGCGATGCGGATCACGACGGGGAGCGGCATCCGCCACTCGGAACTCCCAGCGGACGACGCGCCCTGCAACGGGCTCCAGCTGTGGGTAAACCTCCCCCGCGACCGGAAGGACGCCGACCCGGCGTTCCAGGACGTGCCCGGCGACGAGTTGCCGACTGCCGAGGTCGGGGACGCGACCGTGACGACCGTCGTCGGCGACGGCTCGCCGGTCGAGCTGGCGACCGACGTGACCTACCGCGACGTGGCCGTCGAGGGGTCGTGGAGCTGGGACCCGCCAGCGGGCTGGTCGGGCTTCCTCTACGGGGTCGATGGGTCGGGGATGGTTGACGGGGAGGTGTTCGGCACCGAGGACTTCGCGGTGCTGGAGGGGATCGACGAGGGGACGAGAGTGGCTGTCGAGAGTGAAGAGGGGGTTCGGCTGGCCGCTATCGCCGGAGCGCCGCACGGCGAGCCCATCGTCCAGCGCGGCCCCTTCGTGGAATAGTCGACGGGGTCAAGTGAAATCCGTCGGCGCGCTCGCTAGGAGTGACCGTGATCGCTCTCGACGGCGAGCGCTGAAAGCCCTCGGCGCGCTCGCGGTCGCTGAGCGGGATATCCTCGCGGCCTGCGGCCGCTTCGGATAGTGCCCGCTCAGACGACTAAAATACGCGCGAGCGCGCCTCGCCCTTTCAGTCCGCCAGGACCGCGCCGCACAGCACCGCAACGGGCCTCACACCTCCCCAGCCGATTGCGATGCTCGCAAGCTGCGCTTCTCATCCCTCGCGCGGCTACGGTCGCGCGCATGAACGCGCGCTCCAGCGCGCGCCAACCGCATTCCATTCACTAGGCTTCGTTCCATTCACCAGGCTTCGTCGAGGACGGCCTCGATGTCCTCGGTCGTGGGGTCGAACCCCTCGGGCGCGGCGTCCATCAGGCCGTCGTCGCGGATCGCGGCGGCGATGGCCGGGAAGTCGTCCCGCGAGAGACCGTCGACCTCCCGGAGTCGGTCGGGTAGTTCCAGGTCGTCGCTGACGGCGGCGACCGCGTCGACGACGGCGTCGGCGAGTTCCTCGTCGGTCGCACCCTCGTCGGCGACGCCGAACGCTTCGGCGAGCAACTCCCGGCGGCCGTGGACCTCGTCGAAGACGTACCGGAGGACGTGGGGCGCGAGGATGCCGTGAACGGTGCCCTGGTGGGCGTCGTAGTCGTGAGAGAAGCCGTGGCCGAAGGCGTGGATGACCGAAGCCCGATACACGTCGGGCGTCGAGATGCCGTACTGCGCGAGGACGACGCCCGCGACCGCCTCGTAGAGCTTCTCCTCGTCCATGTCCTCCTCCGGCAGCGTCTCGAAGCCCGAACGCACGAGTGAGAGCGCACGCATCGCCGTGCCGTCGGTGACGGGGGTGCGATGCGGCGAGTAGAGACACTCGACGGCCTTGTCGAAGCCGTTCATCGCGGAGGCGCAGAGCACGCCCTTCGGCGTCGTCTCGAACAGCGCGGGGTCGTAGACCAGTGCCGTCGGCATCAGCCGGCGGTCGCCGACCGAGCCGCTGGGGATCTCGTCGTCGGGGACGCCCTCGGGGTCCAGCGAGAGGCTCACGCCCGCGATGACCGACAGATCCGCGCCCGCCAGCGTCGTCGGGACGGCGACGACCGGTACCGATTCCCGCTCGTCGGCGACGGCCACCTCGCCGGAGTCGAGCGCGCCCTCGGCGGCGGCCCGGAGGTCGTCGTGGGTCGACAGGGCGCTGGCGACCTTCGCCACGTCGAGGCTGCTGCCGCTCCCGACCGCGACGACGGCGTCGATACCCGCCTCGCGGACGCGCTCGGCTGCGTCCAGACCCGTCCGCAGGTACTTTTCGGGCGTCGTCTCGTCGAAGACGCCGGCGAGGCGGTCGCCCAGGCCCGCCTCGACCGGGTCCATCACGTCGCGGTTGGCGCCGACGTTCGAGCCGGTGACCACGAGCGCGTCGTCGCAGTCGCGGGCGGCGAGCAACTCGTCCAGGTCCGCGACCGCACCCCGGCGACACCGGAGTTCGCCGGGGTCGTAGTCGAACGCGAACCGTCGCCGGGAGTCGTCGCCGTCGGGATTCATACCTTCGAATTCGGTCGATCCGGGGAAAAGTCCACCGGGCCGCCGACGGCCGGTGGTCGCAAGGTATATTCGCGCCCACCCGTAGTCTCGGCCATCGTGTCAGACCCGTCAGACCCGCCCGTGGACGCCGAGCGACCCGACAGCGTCGTCGGCGTCGAGGGCACCGACCACATCACGATCGAGGGGACCAGCGTCGAAGACACTGTCGAGTTCTACCGCGACATCCTCGGGATGGCGCTGGTGCTCCGCCAGCCCAACCTCGATCGGAGCGAACTGACCCACCTCTACTTCGACACCGGCGACGGCCGCCTGCTCACCGCCTTCGTCTCCGAGGACCGGGCGTCGACCGACGACCACGAGCCCGACCGCGGCGACGTCCACCACGTCGCCTACCGGATCGACCACCGCCGGGTCGGCGAGATCCGCGAGGGGCTCCGCGAGGCGGGCTACCCCGTCGACGAGTACGACCGGGGCGCCTTCCACGCGCTGTACACCGAGGACAACAACGGCCTCACCGTCGAACTCGTCGCCGACAAGTTCGCGATCCCCGACGACCGCCGCGGCGAGGTGCTCGCCCGCGCCCACGCCCGCCGCGTCGACGACGGCGCCGAGTTCGTCGCCTCGAAACACATGCGCGCCGCCCTCGACGACCTCGGCATCGACGCCGAGGAGCGCGACATCCCAAACGCCGCCGCCGGCCGCGACTACGGCGGCTGATCCGACTGCCTGTCCGGCCGGCGTTCCGTATATGACAGTTATAGAAGTATATTCTGAATCCGTTACTATCTCGCACCCCGGAGATACGGGAGATCGGATAAACTGGACAGCAACCGCTTGAATCGCCAGTCTAGCTCGAATATCGGTTCGACCGGTCTATCACTGATTCGGAGAGAAATACCCGGAAGGAGCGTTTAGTATGAGAAATTCATCGGATCTATCCATCGACGGTTTCTCCCGGCGTTTTATTTGGAGTCGATCATTTCGTCACACCTATCGAACCGAAATCATCAATAGACGGCGAGGACAAGGAGCGGTTCGGGACCCGGCCCCGCGGGGGCGGCGGGCGGTCGGGTCCGGGTGACGATCCGGGCGTCCAGCGAGGTCGGGCCCGGAGGAGTGTCAGCGGGGTGACGCCGGACGGGGCGGACGGCTCGGCGGGGTCACTCCGGCGGCTGGTAGTCGGTGTCGTAGCTGGCCTCGACGAGGCCGCCGAGGATCAGGGCGGTACTGATGCCGAAGCCGCGCTCGTAGTCGAGGCCGCGGTGGCCGGGGTCGGGCCACTCGAAGTCCCGGACGTTGCCCCAGGCGCCCCAGTTGTACTGGTGGAACACGAAGTGCGGGAGGTAGTAGTTGTAGTAGCGGGCGCACTTGCGGTACAGCTCCTGGACCGCTTCCTCGGACTTGCCCGGCTCGCGGATCTCGTGGACGATGCTGGCGAGGTCGATCTCCTCGCCGTCGGACAGATCGGGGTTGATCCCCGCCTCGTCGGGGGCCTCGATCGAGCCGACCTCCGAGGGGATCTCCACCTGGAGGGGTTTGCCCTGGGCGTCCATCTCGGTGTCGGGGTCGACCCGCTGGGACGGGGCGTCGGCCTTGCCCATCACGAGGGTGCCGGAGACCCAGCCGGGGCTGGAGTTGTAGTAGCCGAACGGCTCGCCGTAGCCGTGCCAGAAGATCGAGGAGTCGTAGTTGAGACCGTTCGACGCCTTGAGGTTGTTCGACCAGGTCGACCACCCCTGGCTGGAGAAGTTGACGCCGAACCCGATGTTCGAGAGGTTCGCCCGGATCGTCTGGGCGGCACCGGCGTAGTCGGCGATCGCGGAGGGGAAGATGATGTCGATCTCGGCGGCGTTACCGTTGGGGTCGACCCACTGGCCACCCTGCTTGCTGTAGCCGCCCCGGCGGAGGTACTCGGCGGCCGCCTCGGTGTCGGACTCCATCGGCCACGCGTGGAGGCTGTCGAGGAACTCGCCGGAGAACACCGACTGCGACTGGGCGTCGAGCATGTAGGTGTGGTTCTCGATGGAGACCGACCGTTCCGGGCCCCAGCCGTTGGCCCCGACCGCGTTCCAGTCGACCGCGGCGACCAGCGCCCGGCGGACCCAGAGGTTCTGGAGGTGCGGGTTGTTCCAGTTGAGCCGCCACTTGTCGCCGCCCGTCGAGCGCAGCCACCGGGTCAGCTCCTGCATGTGGTCGGGCAGCATCTCCCGCGAGTAGAGGCCGTTCGGCGCGACGATGTTGCCGTTGAGGTCGAGCGCGCCGTTGCCAGCCAGCGTCTGGCGGCGGTTGCCGTCTCCCCACTTGATCGTCAGCTGCGGGACGTTCGTGTTGGCGGCGTTGGGGTGAGCGGTCTCCGTGTCGCCCGCGCTGGCGGCGGCCTCGTCGCGCAGGCGCAACGTGAGCTCCGCCGACCCGATGTCGTCCTCGGAGCGTAGCTCGTAGGGACCGCTCCCCCACCCGTTCTCCATGAGCTGCTGCAGCGAGATCCGGTCGCTCACCAGTTCGTCGGTCACCGAAGAGACCTGGTCCGTACTGCCGGCGTCCCGATAGCGTTCGAGATACGGCTGCGTGAAGTCGGGGTGGATCGGCATGTCGCCGTCGTTGGGCGCCGCCTGCGACGCGAGGACGTGTCTCGCCTGCGGGTTGTCCGGCAGGCCGTCGCTCCCGTCGGGGTTCCACCAGTGGTACTCCCACTGGCTGGCCGCCTCCTGGGTGAAGGCGGTGTCCTCGGTGAACTTGTTGCCAGCCTGGAAGTAGTCGACGTGGAAGTGCGTCTCCCGGGCTTCCGCGTCGAGCGGGTCCCCGTTCCAGTAGGTCGCGCGGTCGTCGTGGCTCTCGTAGACGTCGTAGGGGGCGTCGACCTCGTAGCCGCTGTACCAGGTCATGACCGAGACGCTGTCGGTCCGGGGCTTCCACGGCGTCTCGATCTCCAATCCGCTGTAGGCCATCCGGCGCGTGTGGACGTTCTGGACCGCCTGGAGGTCGGTCATGAACGCGACCCCCGTCGTGTTGTCCTGGGGCGCCCAGACGTTCGCGTCGAACACGCTCGGCGAGTTGGCCTGGAAGACCCGGATCTCCTCGGTCACCGGGTCGCCCAGGGGGGTCGGACTGTCCGTCTCCGTCTCGGTGTCGGCCGGCTGCTCCGTCCCCTCGGCCGGCGTGGCCGTCGGTGTCGCCGCCGAGTCGTCCGCGTCGGTCGGCTCGTCCGTCGAGTCGTCGCCGCTCCCCGACGGACACCCTGCCAGGCCCACCGCGCC
This sequence comes from Halosimplex halobium, assembly GCF_051414055.1. Classification (NCBI taxonomy): domain Archaea; kingdom Methanobacteriati; phylum Methanobacteriota; class Halobacteria; order Halobacteriales; family Haloarculaceae; genus Halosimplex; species Halosimplex halobium. The sequence goes on along the minus strand of NZ_JBLKNX010000016.1, from coordinate 94,463 downwards.
CATTCCGGCCAGCAACTGTGCGTACTGCCGACGTGACAGCTGGTCACGCAGGTTGGTACTGTCCCGCATACTATCCACCGTTCCCCGGATAGTATATAAACTTTTGCACGCGACCGTACCTGGGACAGACCTGGCCGACCGCCCGGCGCGCCGACCGCCCGACGAAACGGCGCCAATTTCAGACTGTGAAACACACGCCAGGGACCGGGCGCGCCGATCCAGCCCAGGAGGACCGTACGCGAGTGTAGCGACGGGACCACGCCGATCCCCTTCCGTTCGTATACCTGTAATCTAAGCGTGTAGCCACGGCGTGATCCCACCAGCTGCACCGCAATCTGTTTCAAAAGATAAAACGGCTGGCGAGTCGTCGGTGCTCCGGTGATCCGTCGTCTACGTGGACTGGTGTCCGGAATAACCGGATCAGTCGTCACATGGATTAAACGCCCGATCTCCGGCCGTTCCGGAGGGACCTCAACAGGTGTGTCCCGCGACCGACGGGGTCGCCACCGACGAAGACGACACGTCACCGGTGGCGGCGGTCGTCAGGCTCGAACCGGGAACGTGCGGGATCACACGCCCGACCCCGTGTGATACGGGATTACAGTCATACCGGTGTAATCGAAACGTCGTGCCGCGGAGCCGAGCCGCAGTGTGTCCGATAGTATCGGACAAACGTGTCGCGACGGATGGCGGGTGAATCGACGCGGTCGAACGGTGAGGGACACAATTATATCGGTTCGCGGGTCATGCACGCACGTCATGTCGAGTTCGCTCTTCGACGACGAGCCGAGAGACTGGCGAACGGCTACGGACGGGCGCCTCCGGTTCGCGCTCGTCGGCATCGGGTGGTGGACGACCGAGTTCGTCCTGCCCGCCATCGAATCGACCGGGAGCTGCGTGACGACGACCGTCGTCAGCAGTTCGACGGAGAAGACCGACCGCGTGCGCGCGGAGTACGAGTCCGTCGAACACGGGCTCACCTACGACGAGTTCGCCGACGGCGAGGCTGCCGACGCCTACGACGCCGTCTACGTCTGCACGCCGAACGCGACCCACCTCGAACACGTCGAGGCCGCGGCGGGCCACGGGAAGGCCGTCCTCTGCGAGAAGCCCATGGAGGCGACCGTCGAGCGGGCCGGGCGCCTCGTCGACGCCTGCGAGGAGGCCGACGTGCCGCTGATGGTCGCCTACCGGATGCACACCGAACCGGCCGTCCGCCGGGCACGGGAACTGATCCGCGACGGCGCCATCGGCGAGCCCGTCCTCGTCCACGGCGAGAACTCCCAGCCGCTCCTGGAGATGATCGACGACCCCGACCAGTGGCGGCTGAACCCCGACCTGACCGGATACGGAACCTCCGTGATGGACCTGGGGATCTACCCGCTCAACACCGCCCGGTTCCTCCTCGACGCCGACCCCGTCCGCGTCACGTCGACGATGGATTCGACCCACGCGGCGTTCGACGAGGTCCCCGACCAGGTGGCGACGTTCTCGGTCGTCTTCGACGACGGGACCCACGCCGCCTGTTCATCCTCCCAGCACGGCGCCGACCACACCCGGCTGGAGGTCGTCGGCACCGAGGGCCGCGTCGAACTCGAACCCGCGTTCCACATGGAGACGCAGCTGACAGTCGCACGCGACGGCGACACCGTCGCGTTCGACACCGAGGGGGTCGACCAGATGGCCGAGGAGTTCGAGTACTTCGCCCAGCGGGTGCTCGCCGACGAGCCCCTGTACGCCGACGGCGAACACGGGCTCGTGGACATGAAGGCGATCGCCGCCATCCACGAGGCGGCCGAAGCCGGCGAAACGGTCGACGTCGAATAAAAAGAGCCGCTCGTCGTTTCTATCGGGCGGTCACCGCAGTTCGTCGGCGCGCTTCTCCCAGTCCTCCTCCCAGAGGTCGATCGTGTGGACCGCGTCCTCGGTGTACTCGTGTTCGCGGACCACGTCCATGTCGAGTTCGACCCCGTAGCCCGGGCCCTCGGGGACCTGGACGTAGCCGTCCTCGACCTCCAGCGGGTCCTTCAGGAGCTCGTCGACCCACGGCTCGTCGTAGGTCTGGAACATCTCCTGGATGCGGAAGTTCGGGATAGAGGTACAGAAATGCGAGTAGATGGCACCGGCGACCGGTCCCTGGGGGTTGTGCGGCGCGATGTCGACGTGGTCGGCCTCGGCGAGGCCGGCGATCTTCTTGCCCTCGGTGATGCCGCCGGTGTTCATCAGGTCGGGCTGGAACACGTCGATGTCGGTGCGGGTGACCAGCTCGAAGAAGTCGTACTTGGTCATGTGGCGCTCGCCGGTGACGACCGGGATGGGCGACTTCCGGGCGACCTCGGCGAGGCTGTTGATCGAGTCCGGCGGGCACGGCTCCTCGTACCACGCCGGGTCGAACTGGTCGAGCTTCTTCGCGATGTCGACGGCCTGGGCGGCCGAGAAGCGGCCGTGACACTCGATCAGGAGTTCCACGTCCGGGCCGACGGCCTCGCGGACGGCGCCGACGATGTCGACGGCGTGGTTCTTCTCCTCGGTGGTCATCGACTGCCAGGCCGTCCCGAAGGGGTCGAACTTCATCGCGTCGTAGCCGTCGTCGACGACGCGCTCGGCGGCGCGGGCGAACCCCTCCGGCTCGCCGTCGGCGTCGGTGTACCAGCCGTTAGCGTAGGCGCGCAGTTCCTTGCCGTGGACCGGACCGCCCAGCAGGTCGTAGACGGGCTGGTCGAGCACCTTCCCCTTGATGTCCCAGCAGGCCATGTCGACCGCCGAGACGACCGTCGTGTTGATGACGTTCTTCGAGAACCACTCGTCGCGGTACATCTCCAGCCAGAGCGACTCCGTGTCGAACGGGTCACGGCCGATGAAGAAGTCGGACATCTCCTCGATGGCCGCCGCGACGGTGCGGGGCTTGTCGTGTGTCGTCGCCTCGGCCAGCCCCGTCACGCCCGCGTCCGTCTCCAGCTGGACGAACACCCAGGGCTTCCACGGGTTGGCTACCAGGTACGTCTCGACGCCGGTGATTTCCACGTCTGACATGCTCAGTCGAGTAGCGCCCGAGAATTCACTTAAAATTGCCGGTCCGGGCCGAACGTCTCCGGCCGCGACGGCGTCCGACGATGCCGGACGATTAATGAGGGGGCGGCCCCGTGTGTCTGGTATGCACGCCGAACGCGACCCGCCCATCAAATCGACCGCGACGAGCCTCGACGTCGTCGAGGCGGTCCACGCGATGGGCGGCGCGACGCTCCCGGAGGTCGTCGAGCAGTTCGAGAAGCCCCGGAGCACGGTCCACGACCACCTGAAGACGCTGACCGACGCGGGCTACCTCGTCAAGGACGGCCGGGAGTTCCGCGTCAGCGTCCGCTTTCTCAACCTCGGGGGTCGCGCACGCGCGCAGTCGGAGTTGTTTCAGGTGGCGGAGGCGGAGGTCCGCCAGCTGGCGAGCGACACCGGCGAGCACGCCAACCTGATGGTCGAGGAGAACGGCCGCGGGGTCTTCCTCTACAAGGTCAAGGGCTCGCAGTCGGTGCACCTCGACACCTACGAGGGGATGGAGGTCGACCTGCACACGACGGCGATGGGCAAGGCCATCCTCTCGGAGCTCCCCCGGGAGAAACGGGACGCCATCGTCGAGGAACACGGGCTCGAACCGGTGACCGCCGAGACGATCACCGACCGCGAGGAGCTGGAGACGGAACTGACGGAGATCCGCGAGCGCGGCTACGCCGTCGACAACGAGGAGCGCGTCGACGGGGTCCGTTGCGTCGCCGCCCCCATCACGACCGAGAACGGCGTCGTCGGCGGCGTCAGCGTCTCCGCCCCGAAGAGCCGGATGAACGGCCAGCGCTTCGAGGAGGAGATCCCCTCCGAGGTGCTCAGTACCGCGAACATCATCGAGGTCAACCTCCAGCACGCCTGAGCGGTCGCCGACGACACTGCGTGTGAGGGTGGCACACAGCCGTCCGGAATTGCCGGACGACAGATGTCCGGTCGGCCGCCGGCGGCCTCCGTTCGGCCCCGCGGCATCGACCCGACGACGACGGTCGACCGGACATGAAACCGATTCGATAGCAAAGTTTATACTGGCGAACTCACCATGGGGCTGTATGCGTTACTACCGCAGCGAGCGAGGCGGATCCATATCGCTGATCGCGGAAGACGACTCGGCAGCGTACGACCTCTCGGAGACGGAGGCGGGGCCGACGTCGTTTTTCGACCTCGCGTCGGCGGCGTCGCTGACCGACCGGACCGTCGACGACGTGGCGCGGGGGCTCGTCGACGAGGCGCCGACGGTCGAACTCGCCGCGGTCGAAGAGCACCTCGTCCGGCCGCTGGACCCCGACGAGGTGTGGGCCGCCGGCGTCACCTACTCCATCAGCCAGGAGGCCCGCCAGGAGGAGGGCGGGCTCGCCGAGTCCTACCTGGAGGCCTACGAGGGCGACCGCCCGGAGGTGTACTTCAAGGCGACCCCCAGTCGGACCGTCGGCCCGAACGACCGCGTCGGGATCCGCGGCGACTCCGACTGGGACGCCCCCGAGCCCGAGATGACGATCGTCCTCTACGGCGAGGAGATCGTCGGGTTCACCGTCGGCAACGACATGTGCAGCCGCTCGATCGAGCGGGAGAACCTCCTCTATCTGCCCCAGAGCAAGATCTACGCCAAGAGCTGCGCCATCGGCCCCTGCATCGCCACGGGGGAGACGGTCGGCGACCCGCTCGACCTGGAGATGCACATGTCGATCGAGCGCGACGGCGAGACGGTCTTCGCGGAGGGGACCTCGACCGCCGAGCTGGTCCGGAGCTGCGAGGAACTGGTCGACTACTACACCCGCTACAACGAGGTCCCCGAGGCGAGCGTCCTGCTGACCGGCACGTCGATCATGGTCCCGGACGACGTGTCCCTCGAGGAGGACGACGTGATCCGCATCGAGATCGAGGACATCGGCGTCCTCACCAACACCGTCGAACAGCTGTAGGCGAGCGGCGGGATTCATCCGCTGGCCCGAACGGGGACCCGTCGACACGGGGGAGGCGCATCACCGAACGGAGACCCATCGCCGGGCGGCGCGGCCGTCCCGGCGGTCCCGCCGACCGATCGTTTTATGATACCGCTATCGGATACCATACGACTGCATGGCAAACGCCCGCGTTACGGTCCACACAGAGGCAGGTATCGACCGGGTCGAACCCGAACTCCACGGCCACTTCGCCGAACACCTCGGCCGGTGCATCTACGACGGCATCTACACGGACGACTCCGTCGACGAGGACGGCTTCCGCGAGGACGTGGTGGCGCTGCTCGACGAGCTGGAGATGCCCGTGCTGCGCTGGCCGGGCGGCTGTTTCGCCGACGACTACCACTGGGAGGACGGGGTCGGCTCCGTCGCGGACCGCCCCCGCCGGCGCAACCTCTTCTGGGGCCAGGGCCGGGAGATGATCCCCGAGGAGTCCAACCGGTTCGGCACCGACGAATTCCTGCAGCTCTGTGAGCGGATCGGAGCCGAACCCTACCTGGCCGTGAACGTCGGCTCCGGCGATCCGGGGGAGGCCGCCAACTGGGTCGAGTACTGCAACTACGACGGCGACACCGAACTCGCCGACCGTCGGCGCGCCAACGGGCACGAGGACCCGTACGGCGTGCGCTACTGGGGCATCGGCAACGAGAACTGGGGCTGCGGCGGCAACATGGGCCCCGAACAGTACGCCGGCGAGTACCGTCAGTTCGCCACCTACATCGGGTCGATGGACGGCCAGCTGCTCGACGAGGACCTCGAACTCATCGGCTGTGGCTTCTCGAACCACGAGTGGAACCGCCGGTTCATGGAAGACATGACCGACGGCATCTGGCTGTCCGACATGCAGATGGACCACCTGACGCTCCATCACTACTACGGGCGGACGATGTCGATCCTCGACGGTGACGCCGAGGACTACGACGAGTTCCTCACGGGCGCGCTCGCGCTCGACGACCACGTCGAGCGCATCGCCGGAACCATCGAGGCGACGGCGTCGACTCGAAACGTGGGCGTCATCGTCGACGAGTGGGGCGCCTGGCACACCGAGGCCGACCCCGGGACCGGCCTCGAACAGCCAGGAACCGTCCTGGACGCGCTGTCGGCCGCCGCGGTGCTGGACATCTTCAACGACCACGCCGACGTGATGACGATGTCCAACATCGCCCAGACGGTCAACGTGCTCCAGTGTCTCGTCGAGACCGACGGCGACGACGCCTTCAAGCGGCCGACCTACCGCGTCTACGACCTCTACGCCCCCCACAAGGGCAACGAGGCCGTCACCACGTCCGTCGAGACGCCGACCCGCGAGGTCGGCGACGACGAACTCCCGCTGGTCGGGGCGTCGGCCTCCGTCGACGACGGCGAGGTGTACGTCACCGCGACGAACCTCGACACCCGCGCGGCCCACACCGTCGAGTTCACCGTCGAGGACGCGACGGGCGACGACGTGGACGCCTCGGTCCTCTTCGAGGGCCAGGAGCCGGACATGGTCGTCGACGCCGACAACGCCGACGCCTTCGCCGCCGACGACCTCGACGTGAGCGTCGACGGCGACGGTACCGTCACTGCGGAACTCGAACCGGGCACGGTCGCCGGCATCTCCGTCGAGTAACCGGCGGTTGGAACCGGTGGTTGGAGCCGGCGGTTCGGATCTCTGATCTTCCGCATCGGGACTGGGGAGAAGATCGTCGAGCGGCTGTAACTACGCTAAGATCGGGCCGGAGAGCGGAATCTAAGGTGGTCGTACCGTGTCTTACTGTGGCGGCGTCAGTTCCGTCGCTTGCTGAAGTCGCCGCCCTGATACTCGCCGACCTCGCGGTCGACGGCGAGCAGGTCCTGATCGATCCACCGAGCGATCCCTTCGCGCATTCGGAACGTGGCACGTTCGACGCCGAAGGTAACTTGCACCGTTCGGGCACCGACGAGTGACGTGTACATGATGTGAGCCGTCTTGTAGGGGTTGACCTGTCGGAAGATGCCCGAGTCGACGCAGTCGACGACGATCGCGGCGATCGTCGCGACGTTCTCGTCGTAGCGAGCCGAGAGTTTCTCGCGGAACTCGTCGTTGTGGGCGGCCCGAACCCGCAGTTCGGTGATCGCGAGCGCGAACGTTTCGCGCTGTTCCTCGCCCGGTTCGATGACGAACCGGTCGACGAACTCCACGAGACGCGCGAGCGGGTCCTCGGTATCGGAGTCCCGGAGGCGTTCGCGCCGCCATCCGATAGCCTGGTCGAGAAACGCGACGAGTAACTCCTCTTTCGTGTCGTAGTGATAGTGGAGGAGTGACCGACTCTTGTCGAACTCGTCCGCGATGTCCTGCATCGTGAGATCGGCGTAGCCGTGTTTGCACAGCGCGCTGTAGGTCGCGCCCATGATGGCGTCGTGAGTTTGGTCGGCCGATTCCGCAAAACTCATACTGCCAAGTCAGCCTCCTAATTGAATAATGTTTTGGCACTCGGGATCAGTAGCGTTATGGTTCCGCTGGCGCGACACTCCGCACTCTCATGCCCAGCCAGTACACCGTCGGCGTCGACGAGGTGACAATCGACGACGCGTTCTGGTCGCCGTGGATCGAGCGCAACCGCGAGGTGACCATCGAGTACCAGTACGACCAACTCGCGGAGTCGGGGACCCTGGAGAACTTCCGCCGGGTCATCGACGGGAAATCCGGCGGCTTCCAGGGGATGTGGTTCCAGGACTCGGACGCCTACAAGTGGCTCGAGGCGGCGAGCTACGAGCTCGCGAAGGCCGACGACCCCGACCTGCGCGAGCGGGTCGACGAGGTGATCGACCTGGTCGCCCGCGCCCAGGAGGGGTCGGGCTACATCAACACCTACTTCCAGCTCGTCGAGCCCGACAACCGGTGGACGAACCTCAACATCATGCACGAGCTGTACTGCGCCGGCCACCTGATCGAGGCGGCCGTCGCCCACCACGAGGCCACCGGCGAGACCTCGCTGCTCGACGTGGCCGTCGCCTTCGCCGACCACATCGACGACACGTTCGGCGACGAGATCGACGGCGTCCCCGGCCACGAGGGGATCGAACTCGCACTGGTGCGGCTCTACCGCGTCACGGACGAGGAGCGCTATCTCGACCTCGCTCAGTACTTCGTCGACCTCCGGGGCCACGACGACCGCCTGCAGTGGGAACTCGAACACTCCGACGAGATCGGCGGGGCCTCGTGGGACGACGGGGCGCTGATCCCAGCCGAGGGCGGTGGGAGCCTCCTGCTCGACGACGAGGGCGAGTACGTCGGCACGTACGCCCAGGCGCAGGCGCCCGTCCGCGAGCAGGAGGCCGTCGAGGGCCACTCCGTGCGGGCGACCTACCTCTACGCCGGCGTCGCCGACCTGCTCGCCGAGCGCGACGACGACGAGCTGCGCGCGGCGCTGGACCGGCTGTGGGCCAACATGACCGAGAAGCGGATGTACGTCACCGGCGGGATCGGCTCGGCCCACCGACACGAGGGGTTCACCGAGGACTACGACCTGCCCAACGAGTCGGCCTACGCCGAGACCTGCGCCGCCGTCGGGAGCGTCTTCTGGACCCAGCGGCTGTTCGAACTCGACCCCGACCCCGCCTACGCGGACCTGGTCGAGCGGACGCTGTACAACGGCTTCCTCGCCGGCGTCGGGATGGACGGCGAGGAGTTCTTCTACGTCAACCCCCTCGCGAGCGACGGCGACCACCACCGCAGCGGCTGGTTCACCTGCGCCTGCTGCCCGCCCAACGCCGCCCGGCTGTTCGCCTCGCTGGGTCAGTACGTCTACTCGACGGCCGGCGGCGAGCTGTACGTCACCCAGTACGTCGGCAGCCACCTCTCGACGACGGTCGACGGGACCGCGGTCGACCTCGACCAGGAGAGCGCGCTCCCGTGGGACGGCGAAGTGACGCTCGATATCGAGGCCGACGGGGCCGTTCCGGTCAATCTCCGGATCCCCGAGTGGGCCGCGGGCGCGACGGTCACCGTCGACGGCGGGGAAGTCGGCCACGACGGGTCCGGGTTCGTCCGCCTGGAGCGCGACTGGGACGGCGAGCGGGTCGAGGTGACGCTGGAGCAGGAGCCCGAGTTCGTCGCAGCCCACCCCGAAGTCGAGGCCGACGCCGGCCGGCTGGCCGTCGAGCGCGGCCCCCTGGTCTACTGCGCCGAGGCCGTCGACAACGAGCGGCCGCTGCATCACTACGCCGTCGACGAGACCGGGGCGCTCGAGGCGAGCCACGACGCGGACCGGCTCGACGGCGTGACCGTCCTCGAAGCGGACGCGACGGTCCCGGACCGCGACGGGTGGGACGGGGAACTGTATCGCTCCGTCGAGGAGACCGAGCGCGAAGAAACCGACCTCGAACTGGTGCCGTACTACGCCTGGGACAACCGCGACCCGGGCGCGATGGCGGTCTGGCACCGCCGGGGCTGACCCCCTGTCCCGAAATGTAGTTTTTTCTAGAATATGTTTAAGATTCCCCCGGATCGAATTCAGGTCGGCAGGCACGTACCGACCACTGTCAGACTGAGTCATTCCTACTCCCCCGTAGGATGCCGTCTCCACACCCGGTACTACGGCCATGCGTCACGGACCGCCTGCCACACTTCTCTCCCTCTCTCTGCATACCGACAGAGCGTATCGATGGTGGTCCCGAAACCATTCTAAATATGTCATATATTGGAATGTGGTAATTAGGGGTCGTAGAAAGGTGGGGGAAGGGGTCCGCGGGCGGGGCGAGCGGAAACCGACTCGAGCCGGGGACTCAGAGCGTGTCCGACCACTCGGAGTAAGTGGTGTTGAACTCGACGACGCCGACGACGTTGCGGAGCTGGGAGGGGATCTCCGAGCGGAACCGGTCGTCGGGCATGCGGTCGACGGGGGCGGAGACGCTGATGGCACCGAGCAGTTCGCCCGAGCGGTCAGAGACCGCCGAGGCGACACAGCGGACGCCCTCGTCGCGTTCCTCGTCGTCGAAGGCGACGCCGCGCTCGCGGATGGTCGAGAGGGTCCCGCGCAACTCCTCGGGGTCGGTGATCGTGTTGGAGGTCCGCCGGGAGAGCCGGTGGTCCGCGAGGAACTCGTCGAGCCGCTCCTCGGGGAGTTCCGCGAGGTAGGCCTTCCCGGCGGCCGTGCAGTGGGGGTCCTCGACGGTGCCGGCGTAGGTCGGCGGGTCGTCGACCGCGTCGCCGGTCGCCTGGTAGAGGGTGATCGCGCGGCCGTCGTGGACGACGACCAGGCGCGCCTGCTCGCCGGTCGTCTCCGCCAGCCGGTCGACGTTCGGCTTGGCCACGTGGTAGATCCGCTCGCCCGTCCGCGCGGTCGCGCCGAGCGTGAACAGCCCGAGTCCGAGCCGATAGCGGCCGTCCTCGGCGCGGAGATACCCGTCGTCGGCCAGTGTGGCGAGGTAGTGATGGACGGTGCTCTTCGGGAGGTCCAGGGCCTCGGCGAGTTCGGTCACGCCCGCGCTGTCGCGTTCGCGCACCGCTTCGAGGATCCGAAAGGCCGTGCCGACCGAGGCGATCCGGTCCCCGCCTCGGCTGTCACCGTCGCTCATGTCCCTCACTGTCGCGGCCCACACTTAACCGTGTCCCGCCGGCGCGTCGTCGCCCGGTCCGCCGACGCGGGGCGTCCCGCCGGCGCCGCTCTCGACCGGACCCGGTCGGAGCCGCCGTCGGCCGGGTCGGGGGCTGTCGCCGCTGGCCCGGTCAGATCCCGTCGCGGTCGGCGGCCTCGTAGATGCGGTCGACGACGCGCTGGACGGCCAGCGCCTGCTCGGCGGTGCAGCGGTCGGGCGGCTCGCCGGTCTCGACGGCCGCGAGGAAGGTCGCGAGCTCCTCGCGGAACGGGTCGTTGGCCGGGGGGATCAGCTCGCTGTCGACGTAGTGGTCGACCACGTCGGACCGGACCTCGTACAGCCGGAAGTCGCGGTGCTGGCCGTCGGAGGGGTCGACCGACTCCAGCGGCGTCGTGATGTCCAGGGAGACGCCGGCCTCGGTGCCGCGGATGTTGTACTCGTGGCGCCGGCGGGCGTTGGCCGCCCACGCGACCTCCAGGTGTGCGGTCCGGCCGCCCTCGAACTCGCAGAAGGCGGTCGCCGAGTCCTCCACGTCGTACATCTTCGCCTCGTCGTCCTCGCCCCACATCTCGAGGTAGGCGTAGTCCTCGCGGTCGCCGAAGTCCGAGCGCGTGGTCGCGACCACCTTCTCCAGGTCCGGCCAGCCGTAGAAGTCGAGCACGAGGTCGACGACGAACGACCCCACGTCGATGAGCGCGCCGCCACCCGCGATCTCCCGGGAGGTGTACCACGTCCCCAGCCCTGGGACCCCCCGGCGGCGCATGTACCGGGCGTCGATGTGGGTGACCTCGCCCAGCCGGCCGCTCTCGGCGTAGGCCTTCGCCAGCCGACAGCGGTTGCGAAACCGGTGGAAATAGCCGCACATGCAGATGCTGTCGGTCTCGTCGGCCCGCTCGACGATCCGCTCGGCGCTGGCCAGGTCGTGGGCCAGCGGCTTCTCGATCAGCACGTCCAGCCCCGCGTCGAAGGCCTTCAGCGCCGCCGTCTCGTGGAACTTGTTCGGCGTCGAGATGATCGCCGCGTCGATGCCGGCCGCGTACAGCTCGTCCAGCCCCTCGTACATCGTCGCGTCGTAGCGGTCGCGGAAGCGCTCCTTCGCCCGCGGGTCCAGGTCCACCGCGTGGACCGTGTGACCCAGCTCCTCCAGGAACTCCGCGTGTGTCTCCCCGTGCTCGCCGAGCCCGACGAGTCCGATGTCCATGCGGGCGGCGTCGTCGTCCATAGCCCACCCTGCAAGCGGACCGACGTATGGGTTTTGGTCACCGGGCCGCGCCGCCGCGACCGCACCGCCGAATTCAGATAAGATTCCTAACTATTCGGGATACTAAACAGAATTCGTATACATATCCCGGGCCGATCGCCGATGCCGGGCGACGCCGAACCGGCCGACGGCGGCGGTGACGGGAGGGAAACGTTGACGGTGGTACGGCCGGATTCCCACCACCATGGGCGAGTCGTACTTCAGGGGGCACGTGACCCAGCGGGGGATCGTCTTCGGCCCGGACGGGGACGTGTTGCTCGTGACGAGCGGGTTGCGGCCGTGGACGTTCCCGGGGGGTCGGATCGAGGCCGAGGCCGACCCCGAGGCGGCGCTCCGGCGGACGCTCCACGAGCGGGTGGGACTGCACACGACCGTCGAGGAGCCGGTCAAGACGGTGACCGACATCTGGGGGAGCGGCGACGAGCCGGTGTACGCGGTGCTGTACCGCGTGCAGGCCCGCAGCCGCGACGTGCAGCTGGGCGAGGACCACGACGACTACTGCTGGTACACGCCCGACGGCGCCGTCGAGGAGATGCACTTCAAGTCCCTCGAACAGGCCGTCGAGCGCGCGGTGGAGAACCACCGGGCCGCCGAGTGGACCGGGGAGAGCGACGGCCCCGGCGGCGAGTGAACCGGCCGGGGCAACCCGGCTCGGTTCGGGTCGTGTCCCGGCCGGTGCTCCGGGAGTGTTTTGAGGGCGCCGCCCCGACGGGGTGGTGATGGTCGACATACGCCGGCTCGACGAGGCGACCGTCGAGCGCATCGCGGCGGGCGAGGTGGTCGAGCGCCCGGCCTCGGTCGTGAAGGAACTCGTCGAGAACAGCCTCGACGCCGGCGCCACCCGGGTCGACGTGACCGTCGAGCGCGGCGGCAAGGACGGCGTCACCGTCGCCGACGACGGGGTCGGCATGACCGAGGACGAGGTCCGCCGCGCCGTCGAGGAACACACCACCTCGAAGATCCGCGACATCGACGACCTGGAGTCGGGCGTCGCCACGCTGGGCTTCCGCGGCGAGGCGCTGCACGCCATCGGCGCCGTCTCCCGGCTGACGATCACGACCCGTCCGCGGGCGGACCGCGACGTGGACAGTCACCGCGGGACGGAGCTCACCGTCGAGGGCGGCGAGGTGACGGGCGTCGAGCCCGCGGGCTGCCCGGAGGGCACCACCATCGAGGTCGACGACCTGTTCTACAACGTCCCCGCCCGCCGGAAGTACCTCAAGCAGGACGGCACGGAGTTCGCCCACGTCAACACCGTCGTCACGAGCTACGCGCTGGCCAACCCCGACGTGGCCGTCTCGCTGACCCACGACGGCCGCGAGACGTTCGCCACGACCGGCGGGGGCGACCGCCGCGAGGCGGTCATGGCCGTCTACGGCCGGGAGGTCGCCGAGTCGATGGTCGAGGTCTCGATGGGGAGCGGCGACGGCGCGGACGGCGCGGACGGCGACAGGGACGCCGCCGACCTGCCGGCGGCCCCGCTGGACGGGGTGTCCGGGCTGGTGAGCCACCCCGAGACCACCCGGAGCACCCGGGAGTACCTGTCGACGTACGTCAACGGCCGGTACGTCACCGCGAGCGCGGTCCGCGACGCCGTCATCGACGCCTACGGCCACCAGCTGGCGCCCGACCGCTACCCCTTCGCCGTCCTCTTCCTCGACGTGCCCGCCGGCGACGTGGACGTGAACGTCCACCCCCGGAAGCTGGAGGTCCGGTTCGCCGACGAGGAAGGGGTCCGCGAGCAGATCGAGACCGCCGTCGAGTCGGCGCTACTCGACGAGGGCCTGCTCCGCAGCGGCGCCCCCCGCGGCAAGTCCGCGCCCGAACAGGCCGAGATCGCGCCCGAACGGAGCGATTCCGACGCGAACGTGGAGGCCGACGCAACCGACGGCGAGGGCGCCACTGATGGGTCGGCGAGCCGGGACGACTCGTCCGGTGTGGCCGAATCGTCCGGCGGAACCGCGTCGGCGACCGCCGGCGAGTCGACCGCCGGATCGAGCGAGTCCGGGACCGACGGGACGGTCGACTCGACTACCGCGTCGACCACTGGCCCGACGTTCTCCTCGGACCCGTCGGCGCCCTCGCCCCGCTCGACGCCGCCGGGTACCGATCCGTCGAGGGGATCGGCCACGGAGAACGACGGGGACGCGGCCGTCGCGGACGCGAGTCCGGAGTCCGAAACGGAACCGGACGACGACCGGACGGCTTCGGCGTCGACTGCCGACGGGGCGACCCCGGAGTCGTCGGACGCCGGACCCGCGTCCGGTTCGGTGAGCGACGGGGCGTCCGCCGACTCGACGCCGACGGGCGACCGGGACGACCGGAGTCGCAAGTTCGCCGGCGGGCACGACCAGGCACGGCTCGGCGACGGCGAGCCGGTCGAGACGGGCGACGACGGGGCGTCGGCGTTCGACGCACTCCCCTCGATGCGGGTGCTGGGTCAGCTCCACGGGACGTACGTCCTCGCGGAGACCGACGAGGGGCTGGTCATGATAGACCAGCACGCCGCCGACGAGCGGATCAACTACGAGCGGCTGCGCGAGCAGTTCGCCGGCGAGACGACGACGCAGGCGCTCGCCCAGCCGGTCGAGCTCTCGCTGACGGCCCGGGAGGCGGAACTGTTCGAGACCTACGGTGAGGCGCTGTCGACGCTGGGGTTTCGTGCCGAGCGGGTCGGCGACCGGACGGTCGAGGTGCGAACGGTGCCTTCGCTGATGGCCGACACCGCCGACCCCGACCTGTTGCGCGACGCGCTGGCGGCGTTCGTCGAGGGCGAGGGGTCGGCCGCCGAGACCGTCGAGGCCGCCGCCGACGAACTGCTGGCCGACCTGGCCTGTTACCCCTCGATCACCGGCAACACCTCGCTGACAGAGGGGTCGATCACGGAGTTGCTCGAACGGCTGGACGACTGCGAGAACCCGTGGGCCTGTCCGCACGGCCGCCCCGTCGTCGTCGAGTTCGACGCCGAGGAGATCGAGGCCCGCTTCGAGCGGGACTACCCCGGCCACGGCGGCCGGCGGGACTGACCGATCGGGATCACCGGCGGAGTCCAGTTCGGGAACCGAGACGGCCGAAGTCACCCCGGTGGCCGATGGAACCCGACGGGCCTGTCGATCCCGCCGCCGACCCGCGTGTCACCGCCGACAGCTACGCGGAGCCGTCGCGGAACCGCTCGATCCGGATGTCGGAAACCCCGTCGTAGTCGTCGTCACCGTCGACCAGGAGCGTCGCCCCGACGTGTTCAGCCGTCGCCAGCGCGAACGAGTCGCCGAGCGCGGGGTTGTGCGCGAGGATGTGTTCCGAGGCGACTCTCCAGAGATCCCCGATATCCACGGTTTCGACCCCGATGTCGCCGAGCCAGTCGAGATACTCGTCGGCGGTCGCCCGGTCGTACTTCCGGGCGATGGTGTACCGGACCTCGGCGAGGGTCACGCAGCTGGCGTAGCCGGCGGTCCCCTCGACGGCGACCGCGTCGAGGTACGTCTCGACCACGTCGCCCCCGGGTTCGTCGTCCGCGTGTGCGATCAGCGGTTCGGCGTCGAAGACGACACTGTCGGGGACCGACATCACTCCTCCGACGAGAACCGCGCGTCGCGGTCCGATCGGTCCCGTTCCCGCTTCTCGCGGAGGATCTCGGTCGCGGGTTCGTCCGTCGATGCCTCGCTCCGGGCGGCGAAGCCGCGCATCTCACCCGGCGACCGGACTCGCTCGACCGTCACTTCGCCCTCGTCGGTCTCCCGGAACAGCACTTTTCCGGGAGCCTCGATCCCGAGTTTCTCGCGGAACCGTTTCGGAATCGTCGCCTGGCCGTGTTTAGTGACCGAAACGACTTCCCCCTCTGTATCGTTTGTACTCTCAGACTCGATCATCGTTCATAATAACGATACACTCATAGTAAAATATTTCTCCTGGTATCGGCGTCCCGTTCGAGGCCGTGGACCCCCGCTCCGTGAGTGCGGACGGCGCCTTTCCGCCCGTACTGATCACACGACGACCCCCCATGAACTAAACCGGATGCTGTCCATGGACGGGGTATGACAGAGCTGGTGACGTTCGGCGAGACATCGCTGCGGCTGTCGCCGGTGGGCGACGAGCGGCTGGAGACGGCCGAGGACGTGCGGATGCGGGTATCGGGCACGGAGAGCAACGTCGCAGTGGCGGCCAGCGCGATGGGCGCCGACGCGACGTGGCTGTCGAAGCTGCCCGACTCGCCGCTGGGCCGGCGCGTCGAGCGGACACTGCACGCCCACGGCGTCGACACGGAGGTCGCGTGGGCCGACGACGCCCGGCAGGGACTCCAGTTCGCCGAACAGGGGCCGACGCCGCGGGCCGAACGGCTGGTCCAGGACCGCGAGGGGGTCGCCGCGGCGTCGGTGACGCCCGGCGAGTTGCCGATGGACCGGGTCCAGCGGGCCGACGCCACGTTCGTCGCCGGGAGCACGCTCTCGCTGTCGGGCGACATCGTCGAGACCGCCGAGGCGGTCCTCCGGGCGGCGGGCAGCGGGCTGGTCGCGATGGACCTCGACTTCCAGCCCGGCCTCTGGTCGGTCGAGACGGCCCGCGAGACGCTCGACGGCGTGTTCGACGCCGTCGACGTGCTGATCGCAAACGAGGACCAGGCCCGGGCGGTCTTCGACCGGACGGACGAACCCCGGAAGTTCGCCCACGCCATCGCCTCGAAGCGGGACTTCGACACGGTCGTGATCACGCGCAGCGAGCGCGGAGCGCTCGTCTGCAGCGACGGCGTGATCCACGAGCAGGACGGGGTCGAGGTCGACGCGGTCGACCCGGCCGGCCAGCACGAGGCATTCACCGGCGCCTTCCTCGAACGGGTCCTCTCGGGTGCGGGTGCGAGCGAGGCGCTGACCTACGGCGTCGCGAGCGCGACGCTGGCGCGGACGATCCCCGGCGCGATGACGACCGCGACCCGCGCGGAGGTCGAGTCGCTGGCCGCGGACCTCGACGACGGTCGCTGACGGCGGTTTCGTCGCCGAACGGCCACAGACGGGGCGACCGCGGGACCACCGGCGCCCGGATCCCCCGGACGGCGGAGAGATGCCAACAGAGATATGAGGCCGCCAGCCGAGGGTCCACCCAGCTATGTCACGGGTACGCACGCGAGCGGTCACGGTCGTGTTCACGGTGCTCGTCGCCAGCGCGTCGTTCGTCGGGGGCGTCGGCGCGCAGTCGTCGGACACCGTTACGCTCACCGTGACCGTCGTCGACGAGGGGGGGAATCCGCTTTCCGACGCGGAGCTGTCGGCCACGTGGGACGGCGGGGGGCCGGTCGACCGCACCACCGCCGGCAACGGGAAGGCGTTCGTCGACGTGGCCGAGGGGGCCGACGTGACCATCCACGTCGACCACCCGAACTACGTCCGCAACCACCCCTACGTCGTCGAGAACGCCAGCGAGAGGGACGTGACCATCGAGGTCGCCCGGGCCGGCCGGGCGACGGTCACCGTCGAGGGCAGCGAGGGGCCGCTCGGCAACGCGATCGTCCGCATGTTCCACGACGGCCGGCCGGTGCTCAACGAGCGGACGGCCGCCGACGGCCAGTACAGGACCCCCGAGATCGAGCAGGGCAACTACACGCTCGTCGCGTTCAAGGAGGGATACCTGCGAAACCGGACGACGCTGACCGTCGACGGCGAGGTCAGCGAGACCATGCAGGTCCGCCAGGCGTCGGTGCTGGTCACCTTCACCGTCCGCGACGACCACTTCGACCCGCCGCGGGCGGTGACGGACGCCAACGTCACCGTCCCTGGCGTCGCGGACGTGACGACCCAGGGGACCGGCACCGTCACCGTCAGCGTCCCCGTCAACGACGCCTACGAGGTGCGGATCACGAAGCCGGGCTACGAGTCGGTCACCGAACGCCTCCAGGTCCGCGAGTCCGAGACCTCGCTGAACGCGACCATCCAGCGGACGCCCGCCATCGGCGTCCGCGCCGACAACGACCGCGTCGTCGTCGGCGAGCCCGTCCGGGTGACCGTCAGCGACGAGTACGGCAACCCCGTCGCCAACGCGTCGGTCAGCCGGGCGGGCACGGCGGTCGGCGAGACCGACGGGGACGGCGTCCTCAGCGTCCCGGTCGAGACCGCCGGCAACGTCACCATCTCGGCCGAGGCCGACGGGCGCGAGGCCGCGGTCACCGTCGAGGGCGTCCAGCCCGGCGGCGCGTCGACGCCGACCGCGACCGACTCGCCGACCGACTCGCCGACGGCGTCCGACACCGCGACCGGGACAGCGAGCGGGTTCGGACCCGGTCCGGGCGTCGCGGGCGCGCTCGTCGCGCTCGTAGTCGGGAGTCTGCTCGCCCGGCGCCGCGGCGAGTGACCGGTCCCGCCGGGCCGGAGCCGTCGGCCGCTGGTTCCCGGTGTCCCTATATAGCGATACGGTCGGGAACGTCCCGCAGGGGAGTCCAAACCGGAAATCGTCGCCGCGTCGCGGGGGTTTAGGTCCGGG
The DNA here is from genome assembly GCF_051414055.1 of Halosimplex halobium. NCBI lineage: Archaea > Methanobacteriati > Methanobacteriota > Halobacteria > Halobacteriales > Haloarculaceae > Halosimplex > Halosimplex halobium. The sequence continues at coordinate 76,160 of NZ_JBLKNX010000016.1, read as the reverse complement.
GGAGTGAACCCCCGACCATGGCCGCGGAGTCGCCGAGCGTCCGGTCGACCGTCCGGCAGTTCCTCTCGCTGGAGCGGGACGTGCTCGTCCTCTCCGTCGCGATGTTCGCGTTCAGCCTCGGCTTCCAGATGACCGGCCGCTACCTCTCGGAGTACCTGGTCGTCCTCGGCGCCTCCCCCTTCGTCGTCGGCCTCTACGGTTCCTTCGGCAACATCATCAGCGCGGTCTACCCCTACGCGGGGGGCGTCTTCTCCGACCGGGTGGGCTCGCGGTACGCCCTGACCCTGTTCGGCCTGCTGTCGACGCTCGGGTTCCTCGTCTGGCTGGTCGCGCCGCTCGTCGGCCCCGTCGATCTGGGCGCCGTCGTCCTCGAACCCTGGGTCTGGATCTTCGTCGGCCTCGTGCTCGCCCAGGCCTGGAAGTCCTTCGGGCTCGGAGCGACGTTCGCCATCGTCAAGCAGAGCGTCCCCGACGACCGGCTGGCTCGCGGGTTCGCCAGCACCGAGACGTTCCGGCGGACGGCCTTCCTCCTCGGCCCGCTGCTGGCCGCCGGACTCCTCTTCGTCTTCGCCGGCGGCGCCGCCGAGGAGGCGATCCTGCCGGGGTTCCTCTACGTGCTCGGCGTGGCCGTCGTCTTCGGCGTCGTCGCGACGGCGGTCCAGCACGTCAGCTACGAGGCCGACGCCGACTCGTTCGGCACGGAGTTCGAGGGAGTCGACCAGATCCGCTCGGACCTGGCCGACCTGCCCGAGCCCCTCCGGCCGCTGCTGGTCGCGGACACGCTGGTCCGGTTCGCCAACGGCATGGTCTACGGTTTCTTCATCCTCGTGGTCACCCGCATCTGGGAGCTCGACGCGACCCTCTTCGGGTTCTACCTCAACCCGGCGGTCCTCTTCGGCGTCCTGCTGGGCGTCGAGATGGTGGTCGCGCTGGCCTCGATGGCACCTGCGGCGGTCGTCGCCGAGCGGGTCGGCCTCAAGCCCGTCGTCGCCGTCGGGTTCGCCGTCTACGCCGTCTTCCCGGTCCTGCTGATCTTCGCCCCGGCGGACCCGCTGGTCGTGACGCTGCTGTTCGCGTTCTCCGGGCTGCGCTTCGCCGGCCTCCCTTCCCACAAGGCGCTCATCGTCGGCCCCGCCGAACGGGACGCCGGCGGCCGCGTCACCGGGGCGTACTACCTCCTGCGAAACACGATCGTCATCCCCAGCGCCGCCCTGGGCGGCTACCTCTACGACAGCGACTGGACCGTCGTCCTGCCCGCCGGCCCGCTCGACACGCTCACTGCGGGCCCGGAACTCGCCTTCTCCGTCGCGACCGCCGTCGGCGTCGTCGGCGTCGCGTACTTCCTCGCCTTCGGCGAGGAGTTCGCCGCCTACGCCTGATAGGCGAGGAGTCGCCACCTACGCGCGGGGCCGGCGACAGCCCTTTCTCCGCGGGCGTGGTAGTCGATCACATGGCGATCGAAGACGACCGTCCGGGCAGCGACATGACCGACCGGGAGGTCGAGGCGCTCCACGAGGTCGAACTCGGCGTCGAGTGGCTGCGCCGGGCCCACGGCAAACTCGTCGCGTTCCACCACAACACCGGCCACGCGATGGAGCACTTCGCCGAGGCCGAAGAGTTGCTCCGCGAGAGCGGTCACACCGACCTGGCCGACGAGATCCGCGACAGCCACCTCCCGCGCGGCGTCGTCGACGAACACCGCTGGTCGTACGACGTGCTGGAGTCGTTCGAGGACGACTTCATGGCCGACGTGAGCGGGCTGGCCGACCGCGCCCGCGCCGACCTGGCCGACGGCCGCCGCCACGTCGCCGAGCGCCGCCAGGAACACGAGTGGAAGCGCGACGCCGAGCGGGAGTAGCCGGACGCATCGCTCGTCGGCGTCGCGGATGCACCACTCGTCGGCGTCGCGGACGCACCACTCGCCGGTCGCCGGGCGTACCGCGGCGAGTGGCGGTTGCGCTCCGGGTCGGACCCGTCAGTGGTTCTGGATCGCGTCGATGACCATCGCCGCGGCGACGATGGGCTCTTTCGGTACGTCGGTGGCGTCGTCGATGGTGATGTCGTAGCGGTCCCGGAGCGAGACGTGGCCCTGGATCGTGCCGACGTGGTCGCCGTCGGCGTCGGTGATCTCGTACTTGTGGGGGATGAACGCGCCCAAGGGGAGGTAGTGGCGCGCGACCGTGTAGAGGGCGCCCCGCGAGTCGATCTGGGCGAGCGCCTCGCCGGTGTCTGCGTCCCGCACGGTCCAGGTGTCCTGGAAGATCGAGAAGTCGTTGTCGAGGACGACGAGCTCCTCGTCCGTCTCGGCGTCGATCAGGGCGTAGTTGCCGGCCACGTCCATGATCCCGCCGGCCTTGACGGTGAACACGTCGTTGCCGTCCCCGTCCGTGAACGGGAACTCCTCTTTCATCTTCATCAGCTTCTGCTTGCCCCGCAGGACCACGTTCCCGGCGGCGTCGGTCGCCTTGTACTTGTTGCGGATCAGCGACTGTTCGACCGTGTAGCTGTCGTCTCCCAGCTCGATCCCCGCGATGTCGTACGTCCCGGTCATGTTCGCCCTAACTGTTCCGCCCCTGGTATTTAAATCTCGGCGTCAGTAGTGCCACACGGGCCGACCGCCGCGCTCGCCGGTCAGAAGAAAAACAGCGCGTCCGACAGGTCGTCGGTCAGCGCCGCGCCGTACGCCGATATCTCCACGGCTTCGGCGTGAGAGACCCGCTCGCCCCGGTCCGGGCCGTAGCGCGCTCGCAGTTCCCCGCGGAAGCGGTCGGCGACGTTGACCTCGGTGTTCTCGGCGAAGTAATCGATCCCATCGTCGGCGAGCCACTCGCGGCGCTCGGCGTCCCCGTCGGGCACCTCGTCGAGCACGCCGAAGGTGTATGGGAGCCACTCGTACATCTGGGACTCGTGGCAGTCGAGGGCGTCGAGCTTTCGGTCCTCCACGTCGGAGACGTCGAGGACCACGTCGGGTTCGAACGGTGCGGGTTTCTCGAAGCCGTCGGCGACGTAGCCGAACACGGGGTTGTCGTCCATCGGCGGGGTGTCGGGACAGACGTTCGGGACGATGAGCATGTAGGCGGTGTCGCGGAGCAACTCGGCGGTGTAGCGGTGGTCGGGGTGGTAGTCATCGGGCCGCGGGCCGAGTACGAGGTCGGGGTCGACCTCGCGGACGAACCGGATGAGTCGCCGGCGGTGTTCGAGCGTGGGTTCGAGTTCACCGTCCGGGACGTCGAACACCTCGTAGTCGACGCCGAGCGTCTCGGCGACGGCCTCGGTCTCGCGCTTCCGGCGGGCGGCGACGGCCTCGCGGTCCTGTTCGTGGTGGCCCGCGCTCCCGTCGGTCACGGAGAGGAAGGTCACGTCGCGGCCGGCCTCGACGTACTTGGCCGCGATGCCGCCCGCCTTGATCGAGCAGTCGTCGGGGTGGGCGCCGACGACGAGGAGACTCGGGTCGGTCACGCTCGCCGATCGGACCCGGGGCACCGAAACCGTTGGGTCCGCCCGTGGGTCGCCGAAACCCCGGTTCCGGCCGGCCGCCCCAGTCGGAGAGGCCGCCCAAGTCGGGGAGGCCGCCCCAGTCGGAGAGGCCGCCCAAGTCGGGGAGGCCGCCCCAGTCGGAGAGGCCGCCCAAGTCGGGGAGGCCGCCCCAGTCGGAGAGACCTACCGGGGCGAGGGTGCTTTTTGTCGCTGGGATCCGTACGGGACGTATCCGACGGTGACCGTTCCGGCGCGTCGGGACTATCATGGAATACGGAACGAGCTACTTCGGCGTGCGCAACCGGGACCACGCGGCGCGGGACCTCGACCGGTTCGCCGAGGAGGGCCTGAACGCGGTGTTGCACACCTACAGCGAGCGCGACCGCATGTACTACGAGGGGACGATGGCGGACATCGTCGCCGAGAGCGCCGAGCGGGGCTTCCGGACCTACGTGAACCCCTGGAGCGTCGGGCGCGTCTTCGGCGGCGAGGCGCTCTCGGAGTTCGTCGGCCGGAATCCCGACGCCTGCCAGGTCACGAACGAGGGCGAGCGGGTCGCCGCGGCGTGTTTCAACCACCCCGACTTCCGGGCGTACATGCGCGAGTGGACGCGCTCGGCGGCGGGGCTCGGCGCGGACGCCCTCTTCTGGGACGAGCCCCACTGGTTCATCCCCGAGTGGTTCGACCGCGAATTCCCCGACGGCGCCTGGGGCTGTCGCTGCGAGCGCTGCCGTTCGGCCTTCGAGGCCGAGTACGGCCGCGAGATGCCCCGCGAGGAGACCGACGACGTGCGGGCGTTCAAAGCCGACTCCCTGCTCGCGTTCCTCCGGGAGATGATGGCGGTCGCCGCCGACGACGGCGCCGAGAACGCCGTCTGTCTCCTGCCCAGCGAGGACGCCGAGCACGGCCTGACCGACTGGGAGACGCTGGCCGTCTGCGACGACCTCGACGTGATCGCCACCGACCCGTACTGGGGGGTCTTCGAGGGCGCCGGCTCGCCCGAATCCTTCGTCGGCTACTTCGCCGAGAAGGTGGTCGACCTGGCCGACCGCCACGACCTGCGGAGCCAGATCTGGATCCAGGGGTTCCGGCTCGGGCCGGACGCGGACGAGGCGGTCAGGACGGCGACCCGGACCGCGATAGAGCGCGACGTGGACAGCGTGTTCACGTGGGGCTACGACGGATGCGCGTCGATCTCCAGCATCGCCTGCGCGGAGCCCGACCGGGTCTGGCGGGCGTACCTCGACGAGGTCCAGGCCGCACAGTCGCGCGACGACTGACCGACCGGCTGCCCCGTCCGGGCTTCCCCGATACCGCCACTTTATCCCGCGAACCGCCCAACGGGGGGGCATGTCATCGAACGGCGTCTACGCGGAACTGGGCGTCCCGACGGTCGTCAACGCCGCGGGGACCAAGACGCGGATCGGCGGCAGCCGCATCCGTCCCGAGGCGCGCGAGGCGATGGACCGCGCGGCCGAGGCGTTCGTCCGGCTCTCGGACCTGCAGGCGGCGGCGAGCGACCGCATCGCCGAGGTGACGGGTGCCGAGGCCGGCTACGTGACCAACGGCGCGGCCGGCGCGCTCCTCCTCGGCACCGCGGCCTGCATCGCCGGGACCGACCCGGGCGTCATGGCCCGCCTCCCCGACACCGGGGGCGTCGCCGACGAGATCGTGATGCCCCGGACACACCGCACCGGCTACGACCACGCGCTCCGCACGGCCGGGGCGACCATCGTCGACGTGGGCACCAACGACGCGACGCTCGGCACCGGCGCCCGCAACGTCGAGCCCTGGGAGTACGCCGACGCCATCGGCGAGGACACGGCGGCCGTCGCACACGTCTACAAGGCCTACGAGGGACCGCCGCTGGCCGAGGTCTGTGAGGTCGCCCACGACCACGGCCTCCCCGTGATCGTCGACGCCGCGGCCGAACTCCCGCCGGCGTCGAACCTCTCGTGGTTCACCGAGCAGGGCGCCGACCTGGTCGCTTTCAGCGGGGGGAAGGCGATCCGCGGACCACAGACCACGGGTATACTCGCCGGCCGCGCCGACCTGATCGAGTCCGTCGCCGCACAGCACCTCGACACCCACGCTGCCGAACCGGTGTGGGACCCGCCGGAGCGCCTCCTCGACGCCGACCGCTTCGACGGCGTGCCGCGCCAGGGCGTCGGCCGCCCGCTCAAGGTCGGCAAGGAGGAACTGGTCGGGCTGCTGGCGGCGCTCGACGCGTTCCTCGAGGCGGACCAGGACGCGCTCGGCGACGAGTGGCGCGAGCGGGCCGAGGGAATCGCCGGGGACCTGGACGCCGTGGACGGCCTCGCGACGACGATCGAGGGCGGCGCCAAGTCCGTCGCGCCGACGGTCTCGGTCGCCGTCGACGCCGAGCGGGCGGGGGTCTCGGCGGCCGACCTCGTCCTCGCGCTCAGGCGCGAGGATCCCCGGGTGTTCGTCGGCGCCGACGGCGTCGACGACGGGACCGTCACGGTGAGTCCGATGTGTCTCACCGACGACGAGGCCGAGTACGTTGTCGAGCGGGTGCGGGCGAACCTGGCGGGGGAGTCCGGGGGCTGATCGGGCGCCACGGTGGACCGAACATCGCCGCTCCGCCGGACCGGAAATCGGCGTCTCATTGGGTCGGGAAACTCCACCTCGGCGGACCGGGAAACCGACAGCGTTTCACACCACCGGGCCTTGACCCAGGGTAGATGAGCAAAGACAACACGCTCTAGCAGTAACCATAATGTGTACATAGTTTTATTATCGAGGCGCTACAGCACCTGATATGGCCAAAGACGACGACATCCACATCGCCATCACATCAGAACGGAAGCAACGGTGGCAGGAGTTCGTCGAAGAAGACGAGAACATCGATTCGTTAACGGAACTCGTCCGGCACGGGGTGGAGGGTCACATCGAGCGTGCGCAAGCAGGCGGTAGTGGCGACGGAGGTGTAGAGGTAGACTGGGAGCCTGTACTACAGCCTTTGCAGGAGCTGCAACAGGGGATGGAACAAGCCGTCGATGGAATCGACGAAATCAACGAGCGAGTGTCCGAAACAAGTGAAATAGCAGAACTAGCGGATACGATTTACCCACTACTACCGGAAGCATCGAGTCCATCCGAACTAGACGACGCACGGAAAGAATTGCCTGACGACGCTACCCACAAGGACAAAGCCATGGCGACTGGTGATGCACGCCATTTTGCAGAACTATGGGATAGAGATCTTGGGACTGTGATGCAGGCACAGACTTTCGCGTCTAACGAAAATCCAGAGGTGCAAATCAACGATACGGGCGAGACGATGGAGGCGTACATCTACACACCTGAACCAAATCCTGAAAGCGAACCGGAGCAGGGAGAGAATCGATGACGACGGAGAAGCAGGACATTCAGCACGTGCCGAGAAGCTATCAGACGTACATCAAGGCGGGTGATACGCGGCCTGAGTCAGATCATAGACAGCTGCTGCGTGTCGATGATTACCTAGACTTTGCAGGCACTGACTACGTCAATCACGACCCAGATGATATCGGGGCGTACATCCAGCACTGCATCGTCGAACGAGAGAACGCTCGAGGATACGTGCAGCAACAATTCTTCTTCATCCGCAAGTTCTTCGACTGGCTTGTTCCGAAAGAGAGGGATGAGAATCCTGCCGACTATATCGACACTGAACACTACTTCGGAAAGGGGAATCCGCCTGCGAAGAAGGAGCAACAAACGCCTGATGAAGAAGATACGATTTATTACTTTGAGCCTGAGGAAGTGGACGAGCTAATTGCTAACGCACCGTTTCCTGCTGCTCGCTCCCGGTTTCTGATAAAATTGATGCACACGACGGGGCCGCGAGCGAAGGAGGTGAAGCGGTTACGCTGGGATGATATTGATGAGGACAAGCGTGTGGTGACGTATATCACGGCGAAGAAACGTGGGAAGACGGACCCCCGCGATGTGCCGTACCCAGCGACTTTGGATCGGTATTTGCAGAATTGGAAGCGGAAGCAGCGGACACGACTTGGTGGGGATGACCCGAAGTATGTGTTTACAGGCCGTGAGAGAGACGAAAATGACGAGCTGCGGCCTATCTCGGTGCGGACGATTAACGAGGATACGGTGAAGCAGGCTGTTGAGAATGCTGATTTGCAGGAGACGTTGTATGTGGATGCGAATGGGCGTGAGCGGAAGAAATACACCAGTCATGCGTTGCGCCACTCATACGCTGTGGCGTTCGTGGAGGCGGGCGGGGACATCAAGTCGCTGAAAGACTTGCTCGGGCATACCTCGACGGAGATTACGGAGCGGTATTTGCAGTTTAAGACATCTACGTTGCTGGATATCGGACGGAAGTATGGACCGAAGTAAGTGTGAACCTTGGGTGTGACTCCGTAGAGTCACAAAGTGACATCCCAAATACCTTTTAGTGGTGTCGGACCGAGAACGGCTGTATGGGCGAAGAACATCCGCCTGGGTATGTCAATCCGGGATACGGGGACAGCGAACAAGATGAGGAAGCGGAAGTCTCGAACGCAAGTGAGGAACTGCTTGTAGAGTATTATCAAGAGGAGGGGATCGATGATTTTGCGGAGTTCACAGTCGTTCACTACGAAGATGAGGATTCGTGGGAGGGTCGATGGGGTGATGGTCGGACAGACAGGGTTGAGTCGCTCCCCGCGGCGCTTGAGGCGTTAGCTGATGAGTTTCGAGAGATGGACGGTTAGTCTGGACTGTCCACGGCCATCAGCGCGTTGAGTTCCTCGCTAGTCAGTTGTTGTGTTTTGCGGGCTTGTGCGGCTGCGATGGAGCGTTCTACGTCTTCTTCGCTTCCGTATTTTTCTCTGATTTTGTCGGCGCTAAGGGTCCCTTCTCGCAATCTTTTAAGATCGTCTCGAAAGGTGTCGAAGTCGTATTTTGACATACTCACCAGTAACACTCCGCCCATGGAATAACCCTTGGCCGGGACGGTTACATGTATATCCGTATATTCGGTTAGACAGACAGTCAACTACACGATTAGACGACTAACCGAGTAGTCGAATACACTGACGAGTAATTTTTTGTCTGAGCGACAGCCAGGAGTGGCATATGGCCGATATGGAAAAATTAGACAACGAGCTGATGGACCTACGGTCCATGATAGAGTCGTTAGAGGACGACTGGCGGGCCATGGAATCTGACTGGGATGACCTAGGGAACATCAACGATGTGGAAGATGAGTTAATTCCATTGGTGATTTCTACGTACGCGGCGATTGAGGATATCACTTCACACGTATTGGTTGCGTATGTAGTGAAAGATGGGATCTCGAATACCGCATTCGATTATATCTACTCGGACATGAGCCAGTCACACCGAGAGCAGTTCCTGATCAGGTGCAACCTGCTGTCACGACAGACACGAGGTAAAATCGGGAACTTCAGGGCACTACGTAACAAAATAGCACACGGGAGTACTGAACGGTTAGACTGGTACCGAGACGATGTGCCGCATCGGATGAATCTCGCGTTTGAGGTGCTAGACTTGTTCACAGCTGCGTTTACTGACTCTGAGTTCATTGACGAGTTGGTTCGAGACGAAGAAACGGCCATTTGATGCTCTATTGAATATCCGTATATTCGGCAATACAGGTAGCTAGCTACGCGTTTAGACGTGGAGAGCTCATTCCTCTGCGGTCTCTTCAGCGTCTTCCTCAACTGTTTCTTCTGACTCACGGCCCCGACGCTTTGTAGACAGCCGATAACTAATATCAGACAATAACAACCCACATTCCCACGTCCCCATCTTCTCATCGGTAATTTCCAGGCTAACTGAATCGAGGTAGTTGAAGCCGTTAATTTGGAACATTACATCGACGTATTCGCCTTTGTCGAGAATTGTCGGGATTGGCCGTCCCTCGGGGAATGTGTGCGCGATTTTTCCCTCGCCAGGGACTTTGTGTCTCTCGAGAAGTCGTTCGTCGAAGTCCGCATTGAGGTCGATATCTGTGATTTTCGCACGACCGAACGACTGGTTTCTGAATCGAACCGTGCAGCGAATCACTTTGTGGTTCTCGAAGGGAGAGCCGACGTCTTCGACGTCCGCGATCTTGTATTTGAGGTCTGGGAGTTCGGAGTCGCGTTTGCTGACTTCGAAGATCTTGAACGATAGATATCCGGTGATGACGGCTTGTGTCCATCCGATTCCCAGCATCATGTTTTGGTAGATAGTGGGGTCTGTGGCGGTGTTCACGGCTAGGATTGCGATGGGAGCGAGGAGGAATGCGGCGAGGAAAATGTACGCGTGGTATCGGAAGAAGAGGTAGACGGCGAGTTCTTTCAGGGACGGTTCCTGTTCTTTTTGCATGTCTTGGTGTGTTTTGTCGTGATATGCCAAGATAATCACTGTGAACACGGCACTGTCGAGTAGTCGTGGAAAGCGTGTAGCCGATGAATCGATTATCCGTATATTCAGTTATACAGACAGTCAGCTACACGGTTAGGCATTGAACCGGGCAGTTGAGTAGACGTGTAGCTGTCTAACCGTCTAACCACATACTCACGACATGGAGTTATTCTTTGTCGACGAAGACTATCCGCTCAACGCTATCGAACGCGATGAATATTTCATCATGCGTGTCGGGCTGGTACGCTCCTCCTTCAGGAATACCGTGTTCACCGGTCTCGAGCGTTTCAGGATTATAGTATTCGATAGCATCTTCCAGAACGAATCCGGGAGGCATCGAGAGAACATCAACAACGGTGCCTTGTAACCCGTATCTCAGGCGTTTTTCGTCACTTCCAGAAACAGTCGCAGACACTTGCTCAATACGTATTTCTTGGTTTTTGTAATCCTTCCAGTACTCGATTGCTTTCTTCGTCTCTTGTGCAAGCTCTGTGACTGGTAGTGAAAGCAAATCCGTCATGGTGGTTCTGTCTGTGCTAACTGATTAAATATTGGGGCGATAGCTGTCACAGCTACTACTAAGTGATGTGAGAGTAAACTCAGTTGGAAATGAATCGTGAGGAAACTGTAGTCAGAGAAATTAACGCGAACTATACGCAGTCTGAGGACCGAGCGGTTGGTGGTGTTCTCACGATTACGTCTGACGCGATCGAATTCGCTCCGAACAAAGTCGACGAACTGACTGGGGGTACTGAAGTTAGGATACCAGTAGAGGAGATTGAGAGTGTGGGCGTTGAAGAGAAGTTCAGCAATGGTCTTACTGATGCGTTGCGCGGTGGTGGGTTGCGAGACCGACTGCGTATTGAGCGTACTGACGGGCGTCAGGAACTCTTTGTGGTGAGTGATTTAGACGGTGTTATTCACGATATTAGAACTGTCGTCGATGGCGAGGTTGCAGATGTTTCTGAGAGTGAGGGTGACCCGGAGTTAGGTGGGTTGCTACTGTCTGGAGTGGCGTATTTGCTTGGCGGGGTTGCGCTATTGCTTGGAGTGCTGTATTTGCTTTCGGCTGATGTCGCGGTTTCTGTGTTGCTGTTGCTTGCAGGAGTGCTTGGAGTTCCGTATACGAGAGGGCGACTGGCCGGGGTTTTGGGTGTTCGAATTAGTAAGTGGACCGCCTCGATTCTGTTTATTTTGTGCTGGCTTGCTGCCTCGCAGCTGTTAGCCTAACTTGAAGACCTGATTTGTGTCGTAGAAGGCGTGTTCTTTCACACCCTTTGTGACTGAATCTATTGCTCAGTATGCCTGCGTATCTTGCACCTCACTTTGACCAACTAAAGCCGTGATTTCGTCTTTGTGGAGAGACATCTCCGATTGTCAACGATATTACTGACCTCTACAACCTCCACCAAGCCGAAAGCGAACTCCCCGATGACGTAGAGCGATTCATCGAGACGAAGGTAGTGTAGAACCTCTCAGAAGTCTGCAAGTCCCTGTTGACCGGCACGCCGCCGCTCCTCGGGTGGAATATTCGTAGCAATTATTTCGTCCACTTCCTCTCGATCCTTTGCGTCACTATTGATTGCTCGTGTTGCGCCTTCTACCTCAACGTAGAATCCGGCTTCGTCGTACATCTCGTACATCACGCCGCTGTTGCTGAGGATTACACTGACACCTCCCTCATTAAGTTTCTGTGCTACATCCCGAAGACTTTCTTGGTCGGCTTTCCCGAACCCTTCCGCACTATAATCGGTGAAGTAGGCAGTTGGACTCATCGGCTCATATGGCGGATCAAAATAAACTAAGTCGCCTTCCTCTGCTACCTCGGTAATGTACTCGAATCCAGTATTCTGAATCTCGGTATTCTCAAGAACTCGACTGGCTTTTCGGATTTCTTCTGCTCGCACCCAATCTGGATTGCTGTACCTTCCGATAGGAACGTTGAACCCTCCGCTACTATTCTCGCGGTAGAGACCATTGTAACACGTTCGATTGAGATAGAGGAGGAGTGCGGCCTCTTCGAGTTCGTCGTACTCGTCGTCGTAGGGCCGGTTATTGAACAACTCACGTTGCTGGTAGTAGTAATTCTTAATCTCCTTTCCTTTGCGATTGGTATTCGAGAATCGGCGGTCAGGGTCAGGGTCTGATTCGGGGTCGTCAAATGACCGGAGTAAGGTGATTAGTTTCTCGGGCCGGTCGCGCACTTGCCTGTAGAAATTGATGAGGCGAGAGTTGGTGTCGTTGATTGTCCCATTTTCAGGTTCAAGGTCGAAAAACAAGGCACCACCGCCGAAGAATGGTTCGTGATAGTGGGAGTAGATATTGGGGAATCGGCTGTATAACTCATTGAGGAGTTGCCGTTTCCCACCGGCCCACTTCAGAATGGGGCTGACCATCTTATGACCAGTTGTTACGGCTTCGGGTTTAAACTTGCCAATTCAATATGAATTGAATGGGTATTGCGTCTGCACTTTTAAGCCATTTCCTGTGTAACCGTCATTTGTGACCGCCGACCGCGACAAGGAATCGGTGCCGTCGATCGTGACGTTTGCCGAACAGGCCGTCGAGGGGTTCGAGGTGCCGTGGACCTCGAACCCCGTCGAACGGCTGATGGGCGAAGTCAGCAAACGGTGCAAGCACCAGTGGATGCGCTGGACAACGGAGGGATTAGAGGCGATACTCCAGCTTCGGCTGGTGAAGTACGCTGATCCAGAGCACTACCAATCGTTCCTTGACGAACTACTCCAGCGATCGACCAAAACAGCAATGAGCTATGACCTCTCAATTGAGAGCACCAGAGGCAAACTCTAAACCGCTTTGCGACGCGACCAAAAAGTTGAGGAAGAGTTGGGTGAGGAGGTGGGTCTTGAGGAAGGTGACCGTGTTCTGTTCACGGATCTCGTTGAACAATTGACTGACCGCAATCCAGATCGATGGGGTCGGAATAGTAATTCGGTTGTCTCGACAGAAACTCCGGATGGTCAGTTCTCGTCGTCGCGCGAAGGATACCGGCGAGAGCATTACGAAGGTGACGATTATTGGTCGTACGCAGATGTGCGTGTTGAGGATGAACGGAGTGGCGAGAGTTATGAGGTTACGGTTCGTACTGATCACATTGGGAATGTGTCTGTTGTGGACGATGATGGGGCGCCTGATGACGTGTTGGAGTATGCGCGGTCAAGGGAGAAATCGGACCGGCGGTGAGAAGGAAAGTGTTATTCGGCGGGTTGTTCTTCGCGGAGTTCGTTGGCGTAGTGTTCCAGTGCATGTTCGACGACAGCGGTTTTGCTGTCGTAGTTCGGGTTTAGTTCCTTGATTTCGTCAAGGAGTTCGTTGCACCGGTCGTTCAGCCAAAGTGTCTGAGCCATGATTTAGTTATCCTTGGTAACCACCGTGGTTTCGATATAGACTTTCATGACTGGTACGCAGATGGTTTGACGTGGATCAGCGTGTATTCGTCGTTCCCAACTGCTTCTGTACCGACGTATTGGGTTCCAGCTCCGGTTACGATATTCTGAATAATCCGGTAGTATTCGTCGTTGCGCGGGTGTTCGTAGTCGTCGCGCGCATCAGGCAGTTCGTTTTTGATTGTGTCTTGGATACTGCTTGTGACTGACGGGCCGTAGCGGGCCAACCAGTAATTGTCAGTTTCGGCGACGAGATTTTCCTCGGTGGGTTCAGCACCTTTGGTGATGTTTGCCGCGACGGCTTCGAACGCATCACGGATGTCGTCTGGGTGCACTCCGTTCGGCGGTGATTCGATGTCTATTTCCGCGTTGATGATGGTTTCAGCGGCTTTTGTTGCATCAAACGGGCGGTCGTCTGGCATGTCTCCCGCTTTTTCGACGTGGAAATGGTAGCCGTCAGGGCTGTTCTCAATGCAGTCGTTGTAGTATTCTTCTACAGTTTCTGCTTGGAACCAGGTCGGGTTCCAGAGTTCAATGGATAGTGTGCCTTCGTCCGGGTCGAAGCGTGCACGTTCGGCCTTCAGGCTGTGGTTGGGGTCGAACAGGCGAAGCAGGTCGTTTGTGACGGGTGCGCCGGTCAGGTTGTGGGTTTGAATCCACTGGTAGATTTCTGCGGCGTTGTCGATGGTTTGTTCGTCTTCTGCGTATGGGAATTCGGTTTGGGTTTGGTCTGTCATGCTACACTAACACCTATAGGACCTATAGGTATAAAGTCTTACGGAGATCCGATAAGTAAATCTCTCTTACCAAACTGGACCGTACTGAATCACCTACCACCCGCCGATAAATCCTCGTAATGGCACGCACACGCATACCACGATTCTCTCTTACCAAATTCTCCAGAGTCTCGTCGACAAGGATCTCGAAGGGTGTCAGAGAAGGCGTGTTCTTTCACACCTATCGAGACTGAATCCATTGTTTAGTGTGCTTGCGAATTGATTGCTCAGTAACTCCATAGACATAGTCAAGGGAACAGAATCAACACAGTCGAAGCCATCATTATTGGCCGTAGCAGTCTACTGAACCCTGTAGAGATGGGGTGATTTTCCCATCGTTGGCAATCTCTACCCGGATTATCATACACCCCTGAATATCTTCAGTTTGATATGTTTCTTGGTCCCCGCCATCCATCGACCACTTCAATAGGTACTTCCCGGTCTGTTCTGGAATATCCGAAACCCATTCTTCGGTTGGTTCTCGTTCACCGTCTGTCCGGATAGTCGCAGGGCTTAGGATTACTGTTTGTTCTACCACCACGTCCCCTCCTTCAGAACCCCTCAAGAGCGTTACGTCAAGAGTATGTTCGGTGGTGTCATAATTGGCAAACTCAACACGCGCTAATCCCTCCATCGTGTCGTCAGCGTTTTTCCTCGTGTTACAACCAACAAATCCACCCCCTCCAACAACAATGGCTCCCCTGAGGAGAGACCGTCTATTCAAGTCCACATCGTTACGTATAATGAGGAAGATAAAACATTTTTCTGGATTAATAACTCGCTTTGAAGTCCCCTCCGATACTCCTCTGTACTGAACGATACGTGCTTCACCTGTACTGAGCATCGGGTATTTTGTGTCGTAGAACCCTGATTCTCTGACGCGGAACCGATTCTTACCAACCAAAAGTGGGGTTCGCGTCGTTTGATTGTGCTATCGACGTTGCTGTTCGTCGTTTATTGCGGATATTGTGGATTATCCGTCAGCCAGGGCGCGAAGGACGTGATCCATCATCTGCGACCCTCCAGCTTTATCTGCAAAAGCCAGTGCCTTCCGCGCAGTAGTGACCCCGACATACTCATCCGGGAACATGAACAAGACCCAGATAGCCGTCGCTGTTGGGTACAGGAAGATATTCTTACCACTCTCGGGGTCTGTCGCCTCTTCGAACGGTACTGGCTCTAGTACCCGCTGATATAGTTCCCCGAGAGTTCGAGGGTCACTGTTCAGTACCTCTTCGAGTTCGTTACGACTGTCTCGATCTACGCGGAGTCCGGAATCAGTATCGTGGACAACATTGTGTTCCTCAAGATAGGCCTGCATTTCGTCCACGTCCGCACTACCGACAAAGTCCAAGTTCAACTGCTCTTCCGGGACGGCAGGAGCCAGGGCTCGGAAGTACCCGTATAGCTCAGCGGCGAACTCTTCTGGCGGCATGCCGCGTTTCCCACTTGCTCGGTCGTCTTCGTCTTCTCGCACGACATGGTATAGAATCGAGTTCTCGTCGAAGGCGAGGGTGAAGTGGCGGTTGTTCCAGTCGTTTGTGACGGCGAAACCGTCTGAAGTTGGGTTGAGGCCGAAGGTGTCGCCGTCAAAACGGATTGTTACGTTGTCTTCTGTAGTATCGACGTAGATGTCAGAGCCTGGGTCGAAGTTGAACGCGGTCACTGGACATGGTTACCACTCATGTGTTGTTTGAGAGGTTACTTATGCTTATCCGCTTGATTCGAGTTTGACCGAGAAAATAACCCACAGTGGTTTCGACCTCTGAATAGCAGAGTCGATCAGTAGTTATCGAATTCTCGGTGATAGAGAACCTTTCCGCCCTTCTCTACAATAATCGGCCCTTCGTCCGAACCGGGCGTTCCCTTGTTCTGGGTGCAGATCATCGGTGTTCGGTTAAGCATTAGACGGGCTCATGAAGGCCTCAGCTACTCGTTCGCTCAGTAAGAGGCGTGATTTCTCTGGTTGACGGGCATCACGGAACATCAACTCCGTCAAGTTCGGCGGCGGATACCCGAGCGACTGGGCCAGATCTCCAAGGATGAGCTGGGCGACAGACCGAAAGGTCTTCGCCCAGCGTTCTCGCGGGAACACTGTCTCAGGAAACCGCTCTTGAAACACGCCCAGCAAGGCTCTGCTGACCGTCAGTGTCAGCAGAGCCGCCACCACCAGAAGCTCCACGATTGCTGGATCGCTTGTCTCGAACTTCTCCAGTCCGTACAGCGATTTCAACTCTCGAAACAACAACTCCACCTCCCACCGCAGCCCGTACAACGCCGCCACTTGCCTCGGCGTGAACTCATCGGGTAGATTCGTCACGTACAGATGGTAGTCGTCGGTGTCCTCGTTGCGGACACCGACGACGCGAAACTCCATCCTATCGGTTGATTGCTTTCCAGCATACGCCCGCCGCTTGAACTCGATTTCCACAGTTACGTCGATGAGCTCTCGCCTGAGATCACCCACCACGTCTCGAAGACGACGTTCCGGTAAGGAAATGGCGCGCCCGCGCCATTTCCGCCGCTCTCCGACGATCAATGGATTTGCGTTCGACTTCAGCCGAGTCAGGAAGAAGCCGCCGTTCTCTTCGATCAACGCGAACCGGCGGAAACTGTAGAAGCCCAGATCGAACAGTAACAGCCGGCCTCGCAGCCAACTCCCGGTGCGGAGTTGGCTGCTCTCGTGGGTGCGTTCATCGGTGAGCTGGAACTGCTCGATCGTCTGCTTGGTCGCGTTCTGCACGAGGTGGAGTTTCGCGCCGGATTGATCCGGGTGAGTCGCGGGAAACGCATCGAGGAGCCGATGCAACCTGAACACGGTTGCATCGGCGATCAGCACCTCTCGAAACAACTCGAACTGCGGCGCGATCGTGTGAGGAACCGCGACCTCCTCGAGAGCGTGCTCGAGGAGGTCGCTCAACAGTGTTTCGAGCGCCGGTGTGAACCGATCGTAGAAGCTTGAGCGGGCAACGGTCTGGTTGGTTGCTGCGGAGTACGCACGTTGAAATCCGGCGATGGTACGGGCTTCGCCATCGACGGCGAAGCCCATGATGAGCGTCCAGACGAGCATCGTGATGTCGATAGTTCGGTTGCGTTGGACGACATCGCGCTCGCGCGCGATGTCTTCGATAAGCTCGGCTGGAAACAGGGAAGTCAATCGCCGTCGTATGAGGTTCGGGGAGAACTGCTTGAACACATTCTCTCCCCACGCGGTCTACAACGATAGCTTCGTCAATCGGGCGCTGTCTCTTGATTCAGCGTCTTAACCGAACACGGATGGGGTGCAGATGTAGAACACGAACCCACCCTCAAAGATGGCTACAACAACTTCATCAACTGGGTCGAACACCTCTCCGACCTCGGCTTCATAGATGTCGCCATCATCTTTGAACCGAAGGTAGCTGTACCTCGTGTCGGTCTGTACTGAATGGCCAAGATGTTCCTCGAGGTAGTAGACGATGTCTTGGTACAGCTCTTCGTCGTCTACATCCCCGTCTTGTGGTACGTAGAAATCCATTTGTCGCGTCCTTCTTGCTGAAGTGATTTATAACTACTCCGCCACAAAGACGGGTATGGACGACGACCCCGGCTTCCGAGATATTTTGCAGGATTTGGAAGAGACTGAGGGGACGGAAATTGCGAATGAGCTCCGTCGGTTGAAACGGTCAATATACACGGTGAATCGGAATTTTGAGGAAGTGAACGAGCTGGATCAGTGGTTTCGAGAGCAGGGGTTGAGTATCCAGTTAAAGAAGGATAAGGGCGACATGGATGGGTTTCTCCAGGAGTATCTGCGCCGGTATCACAACTACGTTGTGTCGGTCTACACGCTCATCAAGCAGACGCAGCGAATCAAGCGGGCGGACAAGTACGGTACGAACGAGTTTGATGACATCTACGATAAGGGCAAGCGAAAGCACGATATCGAAAAACGATGGGAGTTCCTCCAGCAGCTTCGGCATTTCATGGTGAAGAGCCGACTTCCCTCGATTGACATTACCCTATTCGAGGAGGATGAAGGGGTTCGGTTTGGTATCGTTGTGTCGCGTGACGAACTGCTGAATCACGGTGATTTCGACCCAGAGCATAGGGAGTATCTTGAGGGGTTGGGTGAGGAGATTGATATCCAGGCGGAGATGCACTCTTACCAAGAGGTTCTGAACGAGTTCTACTCTTGGTTCTTTGAGGCGCTTCAGGATCACCGGGATGATGCGATGGGGGAGCGTGAGGAGACGATTCGGCGGTTGGAAGAGCGACATGAGGAACTCTTCGGCGACTTGGGATAGCTCTGATTAGCTGAGTGTTCAGTTTGGGTTTCTTCTAACAGAATCCAAAACTGAAGCGTGTTTTCGACACTATATCGAACCAAACCAGGGGGTCAAACACCCTGTTTTGCAGATGCCAAAACTGACCCGGCTAGTTAAGTTTCTTCAGAAACAACATATAGTATGAGCAAACAAGAAACAGTGCACCGGTACATCGACCTCACACAAGTAGACCCACTCCGCGACGCAGCACACGACCGCCCCCTCCGCTACGACTCCCTTGGACGTCGCCTTCGTGACGAACTACTCGTAGTCCTCGGAATTGACCTCGGCCTGCGCGCCAACGAACTGCGTGGTCTCAAGCAGTCGATGTTCCGACTCTCTGAGGGAGAGGTGACCATTCCCGGACACGTGCAGAAAGACTACCCCAACGAAGACCTATCACCGGGGAGCGTCACGATGCGACTCGATCCGTTCGGCCACTTCGGAACCGTTCGCCTTCTCCGCAGCTACTTCAACAGCGAGTGGTACCAAGATCGAGAGAGCGACTACGTCTTCCCGTCACGGCAGTCAGGCCAGATGACGACGGAGTCGATGCGCAACGTCGTCGAAGACCTCGCAGTTCACGCAGACATCACGGTTCACCGGAGCGACGGTGAGCCAGCAGACCCGTCAGAATTTCACCCACATGCACTCAGACACTCGCTTTCGAACTATATGTTGGGTAACCCGGAAACTCGACTGGTGGACGTACGGAATAGGCTCCGGCACCGCAGTGTATCGACGACAGAACGCGTTTACGACCATTTTCAACGGCGGTGATGGACGAAGCAGGGATTTTCAACCAACCCGGTTGGTCCAGGAGTATTGTCGCTGGACGGAAGACTTGAAAGGACTGGACAGGAATGCACCACTATGTCTGAATCGACCGGCAACCAAGGAAACCGACTCACTTGGGTAATCTACGCACTCGGAATCCTACTACTTTTATTGGCGATCAATGCTGCGAGCGATGGGTTCGTCGGGGTGATTGCAGCGATTATCTGGGGTGTCACTGGACTAATTGTGATTCCCCCGACACGCAGTATCGTTGGCATGCTTTCGGAGCGAGCAGGCGGTCCTGACGTGTCCGCGTTCGGGACTCTCACGCTAGCGGCGATAGTGCTGGTGGGGATCACTGCTGGCGGTGTGCTGGCGCCCACAGACAATATCGATTCTCAGTCTCCGTCTGATGATGGTAGTATATCTTCTCCGACACCGTCGCCGACACCGACGCCGACACCAGCCGGAGCGACTGGACCATCACCGACCGCAACTGCAACGACGACACCGACCGTAACTGCAACGCCGACAGCAACGACTACGCCAACGCCATCCGGTCCACAAACCTCATGGACAGTCACTGTCACCGAGGTCGTCGATGGGGATACGATGGATGTTGAGATGCCGGACGGGTCCACAGAGACAATTCGGCTTCTTGGCGTTGATACACCGGAAACGTTCGGTGATGTTTCGCCAGACGAGTGGGAGGGAATCCCGGACTCGTATGATGGCCGTGACTGGTTATCGAATTGGGGTGATAACGCGACTGAATACGCTCAGGAACGACTGGCCGGCCAGGAAATCTATATCGAAGTGGATTCGGAGAGCGATCGTCGCGGGTCATTTGACCGACTGCTCGTTTACGCGTATCTGTCTGAGTCGGCTAGCAAGTCATTCAATTTGCGACTAATCGAGAACGGATATGCGAGGTTGTACGACAGTCAGTTCTCGCAGAGAACTGTATATGAGTCGGCTGAGACCGAAGCTCGAAACGGTAACGTTGGTGTGTGGGCATACACGTCTCCGACACCAATCCCGGATGGAGGGTCCGATGAACTGGTTGTGTCGAACGTCCATGCCGACGCCGAAGGCAACGACCACGAGAATCTGAACGATGAATATATCGAGCTCACGAACAACCGTGACTCGGGTATCGACATGACCGGATGGACGCTCTCAGACAGCGCTGACCATACCTATTCGTTCCCAGACGGATTCACCCTGGATTCAGGGGATTCAGTGACGATCTACACCGGCAGCGGGTCTGATTCGAGCTCTAAGCTGTACTGGGGACGAGACAGTGCGGTTTGGAATAACGGTGGAGATACGGTGATCGTGACGAACGACAATGGTGAAAGGGTAGTTGAGGACGAGTACTCCGGTTGAGGTTAGGACCGAATCATATATTTACCAACGCTCATCCGTAGCACATTGTTGATTTCACAGCGTCGCTCGAACAGCGTGTTTGAGAGCAGCTCGACCGGGTTTCCGAAACAGCTCTCGACGTAGTTGAAACGCTCTGAGATACTGTGTTAGCTTGTCTTTGGAGATACCTCGGTGGGGCGAGAGCCACCGTCGCACCTGCGACGCGTGGCTCTCGCAGGTGTTGACGTGAACTTCCTCATCGGCGTATTCACCGTCGCCGCGGACGACGTATTCGCGGTCGAATGCGTCGTCCGCTTCGAGCGGTTCATACGCTCGAAAGCCGTCGGTATAGACCGTGAGCGACTCCTCTTTGCGGTCAGCAAGCAGGAGTCGAATCGTCGATTCGTCTGCGGTTTTCGCCGGGATCACGTACCGTTGTCCGGTGCCGCGGTCAGCGATGATGAAAACCGGTGGCTTGTCGCCGCTATACGAACCACGCCCACGCGTGGACAGGCCACGCGAGCGCGACTCTCGGTCGCGATCGCGGCCTTTCTTCCCGGCAGAGACGTACACTTCGTCGATTTCGACCGGTCCGACGAGATTGAGAGAAGGCGCATCGAGCGCTCTGGCGAAGCGCTCGATGCGCCGGTGCATCGTCTTGTGTGTTACCTCGATTTCGCACTGTAGTTGGCGGAGACTCGTGTTAAACCGGAGAAACGCGTAAATCGAGAACAGCCACCGACGGAGCACAATCTTCGAGTGAGCGAAGATTGTGCCAGTCTTGTCGTTGAATGTTCGGTCGCAATTCTTACAGAGATACCGCTGAAACTCTCTGTAGCTGCCGTTTCTGACCGTCCGGTCAGAACGGCAGCGAGGACAAGTCACACCGTCACGCCAGCGAACCTGTTGCAGCAGGTCCGCTGCGACCGATTCCGACCCAAACACATCGAGCGGAATCATTCGTGTCGGGCACCGCTGACGCGGTGCCCTTGTCCTCTTTGACTCCACAGCGATCGCTCAGCAGCGTCAACAATCTCCTACGCAAGAGCGAACAGTGAAAGACACCGATAGTCTCGACGTGAAATCAATGAAGGTTCGAAACGGACTGAAGATCTCCGCCGAATCAGTTGATTCAGCTGTTATCGCGGATCACGGAGCGACGGTTATCGGTGAGGTGGATGGAGACGTAATATCAGTACCTCACAAAGCCGGTTAGTTAGAACGTCTGCTGAGCGTGTCATAGAAAGCCTCCCGTGGGAGGCCGCAGGGTTTGGAAACTGTGTCCAGCAGTACCAACGCCCTGCAAGACGTAGCTTCGGTAGACGACTTCTTGAATGCGGCGGCTACCGAGACAGTATCGTTGTTTGAGCATCTTGAGTTCGAGTTTCTGCTGGAGTACGACGTGTTCGCCCCCTCGAAGCGGGGGCGAACACGGGTTCACGAACCACCAGACCTCTTTCGCGGCTTTCTGCACTGCTACTACAAGGATGTCTACGGCACGCGTCCGGTTACACGAGAACTCCAGCACGGCCTCGTCTGGTACTACTGTGGACTCGACAAACCGCCATCCAGAGACACGATTGACCGCTTTCTCACCGACCTCGAACACGTCATCGACGATGTCTTCGACAGACTCGTCGAGCAGGCCGCCGCCCGCGGCCTGCTCGACTCCACGTATTCGATCGATTCGACCCACGTCGAAGCGATCCAGTACAACGGCGCTGCCTCGTGGAACTACGATCCGACAGCTGAGGAATACTACTACGGCTTCGGCTGTACTATCGTCTCGACCGGCGCAAAGATCCCGATCGCAGCGGAGTTCACACAGGCCAAGCAAACATCTCAAGAGACGGCGATGCGCGTCACACGTGACGCGCTCGCCGTCGATACACCGATCTGGATGCTCGGAGACAGCGCCTACGATATCCTCGACTGGCACGACCTCTTGCTTGCCGCAGGGGTCGTACCAGTCGCCCCGTACAACCCGCGAAACACTGACGACCCGAAAGACATCGAGTACAGGGTCGAAGACTGTATCACCGAACACAGCGAGGACGTTCAGCTGAAACAATCCATCTTGGACGAAACGTACAACAGCCGGACAGGAGTCGAACGAACTAACGACGCGGTCAAGGACTGCGGCCTCGGGCACGTCCGCGCCCGAGGCCGCGTCCACGCACGAACTGAAGTGTTCCTTGCGCTGTGCCTCCGACTCGTCGTTGCAATCACCAACTATGAGCGAAGAAACAATCCGGGGCAGGAGAAGCTGTGAGATGGATTCTCGCTGTCAAGATTTTTTGATTCGAAGCGTAACTCGCCATGAGGGAGTAGCGTCTCCGAAGTGGCCAAAGTCGTATGTTCCGGTTGGTAGACATCCCTCTTTGTCTGGATCTGTCCAGAGTCGATACTTGTGATGGAATGATTCCCCAGATGTTAGTGTGGTCGATTCAGCATCACCACCCCCTCCAAAGTAGTCTTTGGGCTTCCAGCAGGCTTCTGAACGTTTTTGTGGATTATAGGAGGGAGGAACTAACACCAATCCAGTGCCTTGCCAATCCCCGTTCTCAATAGTGTGACTACTCAGAATCTCTGCCGACTCCCGTCCGATACTGACACTAGTTTTCTGTGAGTCAGAGTTCGTCCATGTTAGACGAACCTCCGCAGTGTGGTCTTTCGTAACGGTGGATTCGAGCATCTCAGTATCTACCTTAATCCCTTTCGTCTCTGTTCCGACCACAGAAACGCTCCGAAGTCCACCTCCAGAACCTCCTGTCGAGGTAAGACACCCTGAAACAGCCGCGAACCCTCCGACGACTCCAGCGAGATATTCGCGACGGTTCATACTTCTACCTAACCAGATGGCACACAAAAAGACAAGGTAGAGTTAAAACACCATTTGTCCAACGAGTTCATCAAGTGCGTCCCCTTCGCACCGAACGATAGGTAGGTCTTCTATATCGACCACTCACGGATAACCGGACGAGGTTGGGAACGTTTCTATGACACGCTGCGTCTGCTTGCTGAAGATGTGTCCAAGCACCAGCAGCAAGCAGACAGTGAAATCCACGAAGACCAGCTCCTTAACTTCCTCGTCAACCGGCTTGACGAGGAAGTTTCCCTGAACCTCGCCAACAACGCTGAAATCAATACAGAGGACATCTACGAGGTTCTCGTCGGCGCAACCGCCGACGGAACCTCGATCTCGACGCTGTGCAACTCCAGTGACGACTCGCCATCAGCGAACACGATCCTCTATCACCTGCGGACGAAGTTCGAGCCGGAACGGCTCGAACGAGTCGCTAACACACTCCTTCGGCAGGATATTGTCGAACTGCTCCCCGAGCAGGTGGAGGTCTGCGCAGACCTCCACCTGCGGCCCTACTACGGTGACGAAGACGACACAGACGGCCTCTACCACTCCGAGGCCAAGCGCGGAACCACCGCGTTCCACGCCTACGCCACACTCTACGCGCGTGTGAAGAATAAACGGCACACGCTGGCGGTGCGCCGTCTCGAAGACGGCGACACCGCCAGCAGCGTCCTCGCTGAGTTTCTCGGTGCTCTTGACGGCCTTGACACCGAAGTCAAGGCCGTCTACCTCGATCGCGGATTCTACGATAGCAAGTGTCTCACGTTGCTCCAGGCGCACAACTACGCCTACGTGGTCCCGATCATCCAGTGGGGAGAGACAATTCAGCAGGAACTCGCGGAAGGGTGGAGCCGCGTCATTCAACACGACCTGACAGGGAAACTCGACGGCCACAGCTGGACCGTCGAGTTTCCCGTCTACATCGACTGTACATACCTGAACGGACGGTATGACGACCACGGTGTGGCGCGTCACGGCTACGCCGCTGACGCGCCGTTTATCGAGACACCACGCCATGCTCGATACCATTACTCGAAACGCTTCGGTATCGAGTCGAGCTATCGCTTGTCCGAGCAAGCGATTGCGACGACAACGACGCGAGACGCGACGGTGAGACTGCTGTACGTCGTGGTGAGTCTGCTCTTGCAGAATGCGTGGCGGTATCTTCACTACGAATACGTGGCGACGCCCCGCTGCGGGGGGCGTCGCCTCTGGTGGTGGCCGTACAAGGAGTTCGTCAATATGGTTCGACGGGCCGCGTGGACGGCCCTCGCGGTGCGTCGGGCCGTCCCCGCCAACCGGCCACCAGACGACCGGTTCCACAGGTAGTCACCGACCGGGAACGCCGCCTCGTGAGTGGCTACGCTGTCGCGTCGGCGGCTGACCGCCGCCGACAGCGACAGCTCCGTCTTCGAGCAGCGCTGCTCAACCACTACGGATGACTCATCACAACAGAACAGATGGCTCAGGTCGGATTAACCGGCGATGCTTTGTGAGGTACTGAATATTTGTGAATGACAGCGAGGATGTACCAGATCTGGCGAATGAAATAGGTACAGAGGACGACGAAAGAGATTCTGAAGGAGAAGCTCGTGAGTGTGTAGAAGAAACGACTGAGAGTTAATCAGTATCCACGCCTGCCTCTCACAACCCCCTTGATGACCGGTTGCTGAATGCTGAACCGATGTACCCGCCAAGCGCGCCGAACCCGTAGAAGTACAGGCAGGAGAATATCGTTACGAGTGCCAGTCCGAACACATTCTCTGGCACTCCCTCAACAATTTGCGCAACACCAACGAGAACCGCAAGTCCCAACAGAGGGATTGAGGCGATAATGTTTGCTAGCATCCCTGCGAAGGCACTTTCTCCGCCATCTGACCCGCGGAGAAACCCGGCTATAAGCCCGCCTGACATTGGCCCGACGATGGGTAGGATGCCGAAGATGAATGATGCGATAGACCCGACGAATGCGGCTTTGAACCGGCTGGATGGTTCTCTTGACATACCCTACCTATCTCTTACCAAGTGTTGTTAAAGCACTAGTGTCACGATAAACCGACGGAACCGTCAGTCACCCGTGACGCTCGCGGAAATGTCCTTTTTTGTAATACTCCGCACACCCCGTCATCGAAATGATATCGCCCTGGTCCGAAACTTAATCAAAAACCCTCGAGACCCACCTGCATGGGCCAAGAAACGGTCGTGGACATTGAGTTTGATAGCAAGAGCGAGGCAGTAGACGCTCTCTCAGAACGGATTGAAGATGGTGAGATGTGCGAGGAACTCCTTGAGGCGATCAATGAAGCAGCCGTTGTCCTTATCGAGGAGTTCCGTCTCGGCTCAGAGATTGACTGTGAGTCGCTGGCAGGTGACCTCACAATCGGGTTCGCGGAATGGATTTGCCGGTTTATTGATTCGAATGTTAAAACCTCAGAGAGCGTCCCTCGGCTGATCGATGACATCAGAAATGACCCAATCAACAACACAGGTATCGTTCTAGGGCGTATGACGGACCGCAGTCGCCCCTGCCGATTGGTGTCACGAGCGATGTGGACCCAGAGACGCAGCACATAAAGTTCAGGACCAGAGTCAGGAGAAGCGAGCGACGAAGTACACAAGCAGGACAGGCCCAGAAAAAAGCACTAACGCACCCACTTCTGCGAACGTCACAGAAACGACCGCGATAGACAGCAACACCCACGCTGGGATCAGCAAAAACACACCCAAAACCGCAAGATTTCGAGGGTGTAAACGTCGAGTGTCGATTTGTGAGAACCACTCATCGAGAATCACCTGCGAAGTCGTTGAGGACTGTGGAGAAATTATCGACCGAAACCGAGTACGCTCGCTCGACCCTGTCAGGCCCCCCATCAACCCGACGCCAGTGCGGGGATTCTGGATACCAAGCTTTCGAGAGGGTGTCATAGAACGGTTCATAAGGCGGGTTGATTCAATGCAGCTGGTGATGAATCGCCTGCTCACTATACATACGAAGTGACCAGTTTCAATCCCCTATTTACACACAATAGTTTCCCATCCGTACTGTGGAATGGTTTCCGAGGAGGACGGGGCACGGACAGCAAACGATTCTGTCACGTAGTACCACCCGTGGGAATTCGTGCTTCCTGCCAGAGTCGTGTTATCTCTTTCCTGGACAAAGTCCAATCTCACCGTGACCTGCACAACGTACCCAGCGGCTGTCTGATTGACGACATCGGAAGACCACCCATCGAACCCGCTCACCTCTGTGTTCTGATCATTAGCAAGCTGTGCGCGTCCGTAGGTTTTCTCGAAGTCACGAGTAAAGCTCGCTGCACTCGATTCTGAGATCTGTGTGGGCAGAGTTGAGTACGTTCCATTTGGAAGTGGCTCGACCGTACAATTTTCTCGGGGTTTTGGTACGTTCGGCAGAGCCTCTGGAGTGGGTGTCGTTTCTATAGGGCTAGCAGTAAGTGTGGGAGTATGAGGTGCTTCGGATGGTGTCGTCGCTGAATTGCTCGACGTGATACAACCGGCGCTGAACGCAAGGAAAACCAAGAGCAGGGGGATCGCATGGCGCATGATTACCGGATGCTAATTGATGTGGCAATGATAAGTGTCTTGTCGAAGGTGTCATACAATAGCTCTCACAGCCTATAGTAGAATTTGAAATACATCACTCGAATTACCGCACGATTGCGTGCGGTTGACCGTGCAAATGCTTTCAAATTCTACTATATTCTCGCTCCCATTGTTCCTCAGCACGCGGATCTTTGTACCACGGATGAGGGTAGCATAATTCTTATTTAGGATCAGTTTCCTAGTGAATTGGGAATGTCCTGGCTCCAATGGACTTCACTCGGTGTAGTCTGTCTGTTGGTGATCTCAGGGAGCGTTGTGGGAACTGGTGTGACTGGAAGTGATGCAGCACCTACTCAGCAGAATCAGGGGTGGGTGAAACACGAACTTGATGACGTGTTCCAACAACCGGGACAAGATGCATCGTTTACTGGGGCTGATTCAGCGGGGGTGAATCATCTTGTGTGGGAGAGTCAACGCCATGGTGAAAGCCCGGAGCTGTACTATCTGCCTGTGTCGAAGGATGGGAAGCCTGCGGGTGAGGTGCTTCGACTCACGACAAATGCAGTTCCGTCTGTTCACCCGACAGCGGTACTAGATCCAAGGGGCCGAGTTCATGTGTTCTACATCCATCGAGGTTTAGACACTGGCCCTGAATTCAGGCATCTTGTGATCAACAATGGGAGGGTCGTGGTTGGTCCTCATACGTTGTATACTGATATTCCGCCCCGTGATGAGGCTGTCAAGAATTTCGCCAACCAGATTGACGTAGCTATAACCGAGTCCGGAATCCACCTCATCTACTCGATGCAACCGTATGATTATCAGTTTATGTTTGAGATTTTGCGAAACCGCGTGGAACGAGACACGGCGATTCTGCGTGAAGATTTCTTCGTGATCCGGTATCAGAATCTCGCGTTTGATGGGTCAGTCCGAACAACACAGAAGCTCAAAACGAGCGATATAGACGTAGAGTACACGGATTTCATGGGCACGGCATGGGTGAAGGATGCCACAATTTATTCTGGAATAAATGTGGCAGCTGATGAAAACACGATATATCTTGCGTATGAATACAGTCAGTGGTATCTACCAGAGTTTGACGAAGGGGAGCCGTCGTTCGGTAGCGGGGTGAACGTTGTTCGGTATGAAGTCCAAGCGAATCACTCGCTCAGTGAACAATGGACGACGCCTGCAATTTCTCCGAAAGATGACCTCGATATTCCAATCGAACGGGGGGCAGCGGGCATGGTTCAGGATACGCGGACGGTTGATCTTGAAATTCAGTCATTCAAGACTGGAGCAGAAGGTCTACACTTGACACGGAAACCTCCGTACTGGGGTACTAGTACGGAGCCATATGAGACAACATATTGGAGTTTCGAGCCGTATGGATCTGTTCGATTGGGGGCTGATGGCGGTGTCTGGGGGTCACAGAGGCGAGCAGGAGAGATCAACCAATTATACGGGAAAATCATCCCGAGTCAGTACGGTGTATTTTTGATAGCCTCGGAATCCGCTCAAGATGACGGCCCGGCGAACTACCCCATTCACACAGGGACGTTGAAATATAATCGTGAGACACATACTTGGTATTTGATTGGCGATGCCCCAGACGATATTCGAGCGACAGCAGCAACTCAGTCTGGTCGCCCGATTCTGTTTCAGACATCCGGGCGTGACGGAGCCATCTATGTGATGAGTGACTCGATGGTGCAGGCGACATCCACCCCGACAGCGAGCCCGACCCCCTCATCAACTACGCAAACGGGCACACCTCGAACCGAGGTGAGTACGCAGACAACTGATCAGACCGCCATATCACAAGTCACTGAGAGCAATGCCGATGGCTCAGGGGGATTAGTTGGGTGGCTTTTCTTCGGGCTGCTGGCCGGTGGAGTTGTACTTGTAGGTGGCATTATTCTCGGAGTCCCTGCTGTAGTGATCTATCTTGCCTACAAAAAATTGTAGCTCAGGGTGTGACAATCGTTCTATGACACCCTGGTCTTGTCTGTATCGAGCGATTCGGGAGGTCAGAAGATGGGTGTGGTAACCGTTCTATGACACCCTGGGATATGTTGGTGTCTATTGGTGTTGTAAAAGTAGATAAGTACCGCGGACGTACAGAAATTGAGTAGATTCGGTATGACGGAACACCCATCAGCAGTCGGCACCGTATGGGTTGCCGACGACGGCGAGGCTATTAAACTGTATACCAATAAGAAAGATGCCGAACAGGATATTTTCAACGCTTGTCTTGCTGCCGTCAATGATGAATCTAAGATCGATATCCACGATAACCCAGGTGGAGGGGTGATAATTAACGCGCCCGACATCTCATCAATCTATATCGATGAAATCGAAGTATACGGTAATTCAAACGCCGCAACATTTCTTGAACGATTGAATGAACCGGCTGAGGAATCCGTTTTAGCAGCAGAAGAGGAT
Organism: Halosimplex halobium; assembly: GCF_051414055.1. Taxonomy (NCBI): domain Archaea; kingdom Methanobacteriati; phylum Methanobacteriota; class Halobacteria; order Halobacteriales; family Haloarculaceae; genus Halosimplex; species Halosimplex halobium. The sequence goes on along the minus strand of NZ_JBLKNX010000016.1, from coordinate 46,792 downwards.
TCCGAGCATACCCAGTAGGCGTTTAATGACAAATAAGTTATTATGTATCATATACCACCAGTGGTAGACTTACTGAGTACTTTAGCACTGATTGTATCAGGAGACATCTGCTGTCACAGTAACATCGATAATATTGGTACTTAGGCTGTCATGTCACTAGCCTTCGCGCTAGCGATTAGGCCCGTCGATCGAGGCTGGGAGGGAAAGTCTGATATCACTTCAAAAACCATACACCAGTCAGTCAACAGCCTACGATCCTCATGCCTCAACAAGAACAATCCTCTCCCTCTAGCATTTCCGACGGAGATTTTCTCGAACAGGTCATCACCGCCTATCAACAACTGTACGATGAAATAGAAGAGGGCGAACGAGCTGAACATGACCTGATGCCCCGGCTAGTACGACACCTCTTCCTTGACGCGCTCGGTTGGGATGCATCAGACTACACTCAAGAAGATGACTGGAATGATCTCCGGTTCCTCGACAGCGACCGCCATCCTGTCATAATTGTCGAAGGCAAACGACGTGATGTTGACGCCGAAGACGGAATCGATCAAGCATTCCGATACGCATCAGAAACGTCTTACGCCCGATATCTCATCGCCACTAACGTTGACCAAATGCTAGTATATCGACGGTGTAGCGATGATGAAGCTGACGAAACTAGGCATGGCGTCAACGGCAAACTGCTGGCCGACATCAACTTTGAAGCGGTCGTCAACAAAGCCTCAGGGTCCGCGCTAGCCGATGAACTCTCGCTGGACGAACGTCAAAACATCCAGCAGCTGATTCAGCTACGAAAACAGGAAGTGAGCAACCCTAACCGGTACGATAATTTCGAGATCCACGACCGGCAGGACGTCGCCACCGACGAAGGGTTCCGCAATCTAATCCAGTCGCTGTCTACCTGTCTGGACGAGTACCTGATGCCGTACACGCTGGCGGCATTCGACGAGTACGAAGAACGCTACGAGGAATACATCTCACAAGCAGAAGACCTCGAACAACAAATTGAGCGCCTGCGCGACGAAGGTCACGAAGGCAGCGAGATTGCCGAACTCGAGGTTGAACTTGGGAATCTACGCGAGGAGTACGCGCAGTATCGAGAGTTCCACAGTGACTACGAGACGTGGGTGAATCTCTCACAGCGCCAAGAAAACGACAAAGAAGACAACAAGCGGATTTTCTGCCGTGAATCTGTCTACGTCCAAATCAACAAAATCCTGCTCATCCGGATTGCAGAAGACCAGGGCCTCACGAACCGGATGATCAGTAACGGTGGCGTGACCGACTATTTCGAGTTCTGGGAAAACTACAGTCGCTACACCAAACACGACTACAGCGACCTGTTCGACTTTGCGAGCCAGGAACTCTCCGAAGTGTACGACCACCTCTACACGCAGCAGATCTTCGACTGGCCGCTGAAAAACGGAGAGGAGCTCGACGAAGTCCTGCAGAAGACACTGTGGCATCTCAACCACTACGAGTTCAGCGACGTCTCCCGCGACGTTCTCGGGCACCTCTACGAAGAACACCTCGACCCGCAAGAACGGAAAGAACTCGGTGAGTTCTACACACCGACCAGTATTGTTGACTTCATTCTCGATCAGGTCGGGTACACGTCTGATGAACCGTTAGAACTCCCCGAGTACGACATTCTTGATCCGGCCTGCGGGAGTGGGACATTCCTTGTGCGGGCGACATCGCGTCTCCGGGAGCGCCTCGACAACAAGGGTGTTGGCCCGAAAGAGTCGCTGGATATCATCCAGGACCGCATTCATGGACTCGACATCAACCCGTTCGCTACCCACATTTGCGAGATGAATCTTCTCTTCCAGGTGATTGACCTGTACCGCGAGGTCAAGGACGAAGACGAAGACTACACGCTCGACCGGTTCCGCATTTACCAGACCGACTCACTCCGCACAGAGTCACAAACAAACCTCTCGTCCCTGCACAGTAACGTTCTGCAGCGGAAATACCAGGAAGAGAAACAGCAAGCCAGCCAAACGAAACTGCGAGATGACTATGGGTTTGTTGTCGGGAACCCGCCGTACGTGCGCGTACAAAACCTTCCTGAAGGCCCAGCGCGCGAAGACTATGATGAGTACTTTAGCGCACACTACAACTACGACCTCTACTGCTTGTTCGTCGAGCGCGCAGCGAACTGGCTCGACAACGACGGACAGCTCGGACTCATCATCTCAAACAAATTCGTGCAGTCGCGCTACGGCGAGAAACTACGGCAGTTCGCACCGATAAACTACAAGCTGGAGACGCTGATCGACTTCGGGAGCGTAGACGTGTTCCGCAGCGCAAAGGCGTTCCCGCTAGTCATCACTGGGAAACGCATCAACAAAGAGCAAAGCGAGCGCAGTCCAGACGAGTTCATAATCAGCGATGACTACCGGTTCACGTTCGGGGATATCGACGCAGAGATCTTCCCGGAGCTATTAGAGAACGAGTTACTGCGCGGGTGGGACGATGTCGACGACAACGGTGACGGTCCAGATACGCCCACGATTCCCGAATTCCTCAATGCTGTCGTTCCTGAAGAACCTGGAGAAACACCGCCAGACACGCGCGATGTTCTTGATGAGCTCGGGATTGGCTCAACGCAGTTCGAGTCCGGCTTGCCAATAGATGTGTACCCGGTCTCGTCGGACATGATTAGCGACGGTGACTGGCGGTTCGTGAGCGCAAGAGAAGAAACCGCGATGAAAGCGTTAGAGGAGGGTGGACGGAAGCTCGAAACGTACTGCGATGACGAGAACGTCGAGCGTGGACTCAGGACCGGCGACAACAACGCGTTCGTCGTTAATGAAGCCACCATCGACGAGTACGACATGGAAGATGAACTTGTGCATCCGCTTGTCGGAGGGAAGCAGGTGGAGCGGTGGTATTCACCGTGGGAAGACCGATACGTCATCTACACCCGGAACGACACGGACATCGACAGTTATCCGAACATCAAGTCGTATCTCGAGGAACACAAGGATAGTCTCGAAGACCGATGGTGTGTTGACGAAGGTGGTGAGCCGTGGTTTGCGATTGACAAGACGAAGTCGCCTGAGATGTTCGAGCGCAAGAAAATCGTAACGCCGGACATCGTCCTGTACAACAACTTCTGGCTCGACGAATCCAAGAAATTCTACTGCCTGAATACCTGTTACTACGTACTTTCGAATGGTGATGCTAGCGAGGAATTCTTGCTGGGAGTGCTGAATAGCAATGCGGTGCAGTTCTATTATCGGCGGATTGCGCCAACCTACAAAGACGAGTTCCTCAGGTACATTAGCGAGTATCTGAAGGAAATCCCGATCCCGGACCCGGAAGAGTGTGAACGCGAGCACGTTTCGACGATCGAAAAGCTGGCGAGTGACTTGCAGGACAGAGTTTCAGAGTATCACGAGGCAAAAGACATCAAGGAGAACCCGGAGTTAGTGTTCGAGCAGGAAGACATTGACCGGGAGTCGCTGTCGTTGGCAGGGTATGTGAACAGTATGAATCTGTCTGATGGGAAGATTGGTGATCCGTACCTGAATCATTTGACGTTGCAGTTGAATGTTCAGGACTCGATAGAATTCACGTCTGAAGCGGCTGCCGAAGCATTCCGAGAGACTGTCGAGATTCTTGGGTTTGAGTCGGTTGAGGAGATTTCTGAGGCGCAGTTGCCGCGTACTGAGAGTGCGCTGCAGGAGTTCGTGGATACGTATGATGGGGCTGCTGGGAGTCTCGATAGTATTGAGCAGGACATCAAAGACCTTGAGAGTGAATTGAATGAAGTCGTGTATGCGGTGTTTGGTGTGGATGATGAGACGAGAGAGTATATTGAGCAGACGGTGAAGACGCCGACGACGCCGGTGAGGCCGAAAGCGATGTCGGATTCGGAGTAGGTTACTCGTCGAATAGCTATTCGATTTTTGTTTGTAGGTGGTTGAAGGCGTTTTCTGCGTTTTCTTTGGTGAGGACCGCAGTGATGACGACTTGTCCGTTGCTGGGGATTTTGATGAGGTACTCTAGGTGTTCTGGTCAGTAGACGAACGGTGATTGTTCTGGTTCGTATTCGGTTTGTTTCAATTGCAGAAGTGCTACCCGTGACGTTCGCGAAAATGCTCCTTTTGATGCTCTCGACACAACCACATATCACCAGGCCCCATAACGGCGTCTTCACCACAGTCATCCCGTTCACACTTTTGCTCTGGTGGAGGTGTTTCTGCTCCAGTATCGCCCATACGCGCTTCTTCCTGCAGAATTCGCCACGCTTGGTCTTCAACCCACTTCTCATCAATCTCTTCTCCTTTGTCGTCGGTTCTGTTGGTCATACAAGCGCGTCGACCAACGACGAAAAAATAAAACCTAGGACTAGCAACAAAAACAGAGGCGCGGAAACGAACAAATAAGCGCAAAAATCGACACACCAAACACTACGCACCAATTTCCGCGAACGTCACAACCGCAGCACTCATTGACAGGCCAATCACCGCCAAAGGCGCTAAAGCACAGAAAAATAACCGTTTGAAAATCACAGTGAATCGCCTGCTGTTAGGGGCCTGTGTACGTCCCAAATGGCACTGCGTGCCCAGCTGTTGAGTTTTCGTTTGGACGCAGTCAGGCGTTGTTCTGCGTGCTTGTTGAGGGTGTTTTGAAGACGCCGCCGGTGGCGCTTCAAGAGGCCATCCCTTGTTCGATCTTCTTCTGCAACCGCTGGTAATCGGCTAGCGCGACACCAAGCGTCCGGTAAAAATTGATGGCGACTCTGACTGCCTTCCGTTGGCCAGGTTCGAAAAGAGTCGAAGGAGCCGCGTGTTCCGCTTCGAGACGAACGCTGCGAGGGACCAGAGAACTATTCATTGAGGTCACCGCCAAAGCCTGTTATTCGCTGCTGGTGTTCGTCGTCGTGACAGTCACTGCAGACCCAGTCTAACGGACTTGGGCCTGTGGAGACTTTCTCGACGAAGTCTCGATGCCGGCTGCATCCGTCGCAGTGGTATTCTCGTTTCTTTTCCTCAATTGCATGCTGTATGTCTGGTTTGAACCATAGGGGACTCGAAGAGTTAGTTGCGTTTGACGCGCTGAACGCGGAATATCTGCGATTCCCTGACCGGCGCATCAGCCAGTAATCCGGATTTCTCTCGCGTCGCGCGAATCTCCCAGTCGCCAGTTTCTCCATTCTCCAGTACATCAACGTTAGACGCCTCATACCCCGCAAATTTCAGCGCATCATCAAACGCATCAGTAACTGCGCTCGCTTTACTGTTGTACAGTCTGTCTGAGGCAGTATCGACGACAGAGTACTTGTACGCGTACGATTCAGCAGACATCAGATCTCCCCCGTTTGCCCTTCAGCGAGCCCGACAACACGCAGCAGTGCTTCTTCCGTCGTTCCGTCGTGATTTAGTTTCGAGAAGATGATTTCTTGCTCGACTTTTGCTGTGGTGACCGGATCGTCGTCAACAACCTCTGGCTGTGCGAAAATCTGCGGCCCGTAACTATCGTTGTCGAAGTAGTCGCATTGAGTGCGTCCGTCGTCAGTCCGCGTGTACCGCACTGAGTACCTGGTGTTGTACCAGACGCGGATGTAGTCTGTGTCGTCCGGGATTTCGTCGATGGTTTCGACGCGTTCGTTCGTGTCGTTGCCGTAGGCATCGTGCACGTCGATTGCGGTTATTTCTACGTCTTCACTGCTGATGTCTGGTTGGTTGTTTGTGCTTTCGTTTTGTGACATCGTGTTTGGTAGAAGGGGATGGGTAAATAAAAGACTTTGGCGCTTAGGACAATTTACTGTTTCATGGACCAAGACCTTATTAGTCACGCACACATACACGTGAGTATGAGAGACAGAGGAATCCTGACAGAACGAGACCGAGAAATCATCCCCCAAGACGCCAATAACCCCCGCCGCCCAGAAATCAAAAGCCGCATCAGAAAACGTATGGACCGCATCGAGGAAGATCTCGAAATTCTCGAAGAACACGAACCAGAACTGGCCGAAGAATTCCGCACTAGACTGTGCGCAGGCAGCGAATACGTAGCGTTGATGAACGTGATGGACGATGTGCAAAAAGACCTAGAAGCACACCGCGAACGCGTCGAGAACGACGACTAACGCAGCTGCTCCTCTACCGTACAGTGCGCCTCCCACACGTCTTCTAACACCGGCTTCACAGTGACAGTCTTTCTGTCGTTATCATAGCTTATAAGCCCTGACTGCGCTATTCTTGGCAAGTGCTGTTGGATGGCAGCGATGTATGCGTGTTGCCGGTTTTCTCCCCGGGAAGCGAGGTGGTCCGCAATTTCACCGGCGTCAGTCTCGGTAGAGTCCATCTCTGCGAGATACTCTACAATCAGCCGCCGCCGTTCATTCTGCAGAATAGCGTAGGCGTCGCTGGGAGGGATACTGGTAGTCGCAGACTCGTTTTGTTCGTCCAAAACCTTCTGTCGTAGCCGTTGAAGCAGTTGCATATCTGAGCTTCTCACCAGCAACTGCTCAACGGCTAGTAATAAAGACTAAGACCAGCAGTCCTCCCAATTTTCTTCGACTTGTTCGTCGACTGCGCATACCGGACAGACAGCTGTATCTCCAGCCTCGACAGAACAGTCATAGCGAGAGGTCTCTCCACCTAAGTGCTTCCATCCTTGGTCTGTAATATGGATATGCTCGTGCATCTTCTCGCGGCGAACGAGGCCGAGTTCTTTCAAATTCGCCAGCCCCCCACGGATGACCTCTGTCTCGACAGCCCCAACCCTGTCTCTCGTCAAGCGCTTCAGTAAATGGTAATCGATGGGGTCGAAGTAAGCGACAATCTCTAGAATCTCCCTCTCTATAGAGCGGTCAGGTGCCATCGGATAACGTTCGATACTGAGCATAAATAACTACAGTGAGGGTAGAAATGAAGAGATTCAGTCACCTATATCGAATAATGCATTGGAAGTCTTTGAGAATAGTGGTTAGGGCTGTGCAAAATTGATAAGTTTTCTGTTTTGTTGCGGTCTAGTTATCTGAATAATTCCTCAATATGAATCTGGTGAGATTAGTGATCGATATTCACCCAACACTTCAGCTTGATCCAAACGTAGAGCGTCAAAACGAATCCCACCATCACTGGGCGATCAAGTCAGTTATCGTTAATCGACTTCGATCGAACCCTTCATATTCTGGGACAATTGAAACAGAAAAGAAAACATCTGACCAAATTGCGGATATTCGCTGTCAACTCACGAATTCTCCTCCAGGTGTACCACATCGTTTTGTGATTGAAATTGAAACTACCGCATCGAATAAAGATCGGCTTCAGTCAACGATTGAGCATCTTAGATTTGGATATTCGATATATTGGGTTTTCGAACCAGCAGCTATGGATGCACGTCTTGAAACAGAAGGTCGGTTGCGAGATCATATGCGTCTTCCGCCATCTCTAGGTATTGTTTCTCTTCCAAACGGTGAACTCACACTAGGCGCACCCATTACCTGGGAGGAGTTTCAGTTTCCGCCCCCAGTGATGGGTAGCCATGAATTCTATGTTCCGACTTATCGGCGGTCGGCTTCCTGCTATAATCACGGTGACTTTTCCGATGATGGGGAACGTTTCACCGTTTATGGCTGTCCGGGGAAAAATGAGTACTACATTAGCAGATATTTGGAGGGGGGCCAGCAAACCTTGCCTCAGCTAGCTCCCCCTCACGAGAGGGATTTACCGAAGCGAATTGAGCGCGGAAAGGTCAAACGAGTCGGGCCAGTTCGGGGAACACCATAGGTTAATTAATTTGGATGTAGATCTTGATTCTGTATCGAAATATACTGTGGTATTCTCGTTAGAGAGAATCTCTGGGAGTTTTTCACCACTGCAGGCCTGCGATTAGTGATGTCCGGTACCAGCATATATAAATGGGGTACTACCTCAAAAAATTATTTTTAACTAAGCCCCTCGCAAAAGGTGAGGTGGGAGGGTAGACCGGAGCCCCTCAAAATCACCCACTACAACACATCTAACTCTCGCACGCACAACAACAGAAACGGCGTGGGTCGGAGAGTTGGTCACTCTCCTTCTCGTCGACGGTCAGTCCCTTCCCTTACTTCTGCGATCAGGATGGCGTACGGTATAGTATGTTACCTATAGTGATAAGTATTTTGCAAAATGATATCTATTCAATATTAGACAGACAACCGGGGGAATGCCGGTTGCCGTAATGAAAGCTCACCCGGAAGATTATGAGTTGCCATAATGATTCAACGGTGATGGCAGGCTATGGGGCCATTTTTGGTAATTTAGGTATTTCGTTGCGGGGTCAGTGTGGGGTGTGGAGGTGACCCCCTCCCTCCTTTCCTGAGTTTGAGTGCGTACAAAATAAATTTCTGATGTGGTACTAGATATTTAAAGGTGGTACTAGAATCGATGATATCACATGATCTCGAGTGGTTAAATTTCTACGCCTCGTAAAAAGAAGCTGTATCATTATATACAAATTCTGTGGGAACAATGCGATAACCTACTAGTTAAAATAAAGTAGATTGGTACCGATCATTAGACATTTAACTTCTGAGAGGATCGCCTAAGTATATGCCTCAAATCAAGGCTAGAACAGACAATGACCTCAAGGAGAAAATCAAGAAAGCAGTAGCTGTGTCTGATTATTCCTATGAATCAGAGTTTATCCGGGACGCAGTAGAAGAAAAAGCCGATGAGATTCTTGTCGACATTCTTGATACGGATGATGAGATACCAGAGAATGACGAGGAAAACGGTGGAATGTCGGAACAGACTGATCCCAATCCGACCTACGACAACCTTGTTAACAACATTGAAGACGGACTACAGGATTTCGAGAGACACATTCGCCCAGGGGAAGAGGACTGGACCGACAAGGAAAACGTAGTATCGATGACATACAGACAACGGCTGCCTGTGCTGCGCGGGATGTTGGTATATCAGGCCGATGAAGTGGTTGATGGAGATGGGCGAACAGTACCGGATGGTGTCGTATGGGGGTTGATGGAAAGCGAATTTAATCTGTCGAAGCCGTCAAAGTACAATTATATTGAGCATTTGCAGGACTACGATGCAGCGTATCCGGACCTAGGTGCTGATCCAGAGTGGGATGAGCGCGAAATCCTACAAGAGGTGCAAGACTGGGCGAATCGAAAAAATCACCCGAAGCAAGGCGATATTGAAAGTATTAGCGACGTAGCACATCATACGATATCGGAGTATGGCGAGTCGAAGCGAATCTATGATGCTGCTGATGTGTGGTATCTGGATCGTGCCCAGTATGAGGGAGTGATGCGGGGCCATCTGAAACGGCTGGAAGTAGCTGTGTTTGATGTTGACGATGGTCCGGTTGATCTGTATCGGATTTTACTGCGCTATTTTTTAACTTATTTGTCTGGAAAGGGATTTATCGGCGAAGAATGGCAACGTGTACGATCGCGTCTTGAGAAGTTGGAATAGTTGATTTGGATGTACTACGCAAGAGCGTATGCAGTTATTGGTCTGAAGCCGGTCGGAGATCTTTCCATCGAAAGTGTTCGATTGAGCCGTCATCGATTTCAACGCTAAATAGATACGAATCACGCGGGTCTCCTGTTTCTTTGCCAGCGTCATCTTCGAATATCTCGATGATTGTTCCGTGTTTTCGATGGAACTGCTCGTGATCGGGATCATCCTTATTCGGAATGTCGACTCGAACTCGGTCTCCAACCTCAAATCGTCTCATTAATCGTGTTTACTGTGGCTATACCTTGTTAGTAACGTCCGGGCTCAAAGGTGAACTGGGGTCCCAAATGATTCTATGGCGCGCTCTTTAATAATGAACCAAAGAGCTCAATTTGCTAGAAAATATTTTCTCATAAAGTGGTAACTCAACGGGACAAGGTTTGGGCTGAAACGTTGCGATTTATAGAGTTCCGCCGGTCATTTCAAGCATCCGAGATCAAAGAGTGCATCGAAACTAATCCGCCTTCCGAACGAACGGTCCGGAATACCCTTGATGCGTTAGTGTCTCTTGGATATCTTCGAAGCGACGGTGGTTCTGGGCGCTCTCCCCGTATTTATTATCCACGCGAAATTGACCCAACAGAAAACGTCGGAGGCTATACTCCTCGAGAAAGTAACCAGACCGGAACATTCCCTTATCCCGGCTCCAAAGACCATCTCGCAGAATGGATTATTGATACGATGCCAACTCACGATACATATGTGGAAGTGTTTGGAGGTGCTGCAGGTGTTCTATTCAGTAAACCTCGGTCAAAGTATGAGATTTATAACGATATTAATGAGGACCTGACACAGTTCTTTAAAATTCTTCGAGATCGGCCTGATGAACTTGCAGAATGGCTACAGAATGTGCCTTATTCACGATCACAATACCAAGAGTGGATAGCAGAGTTCTATCAGGGGATTCGACCTGACGATCCTGTTGAACGAGCAGGACGGTATTTCTCGCTCAGATATATGCAGTATCTCGGTGTATCTGACTCACCGAATAGTTTCAAAGCTCGGGCAAAGCGCTCCCCAGCTCGAACATTCGATAATGCAAAAAAGCGGTTGCAGGCTCTCGCGGACCGTTTTCAGCAAGTTACGATAGAGAAACAAGATTATCGTAAGATCTTTTCGAACTACGACGATACTAGTATTGATGTTTTGTTTTATGCCGATCCACCATATATTGGCGCGGAACAGCGCTATATGGAAGAATTTGACCATGAAGACTTTGTCGACTGCTTAGAAGGTGTCGATAGTGACTGGATTGTTTCATACTCGACAATACCAGAGAAACTTGAAGGAAATACCGTTTTAGAACAACAGAACCGTCACCGAATGCGACGAGATGCGGATGAGGTGAACGAACGACTCATATGTAATTTTGATCCAGATGAACGAGCTAATTTCCGGAATAACATCGACACCTGAAAATTGACCTTCTGATATTCTCTCTTGTTTACCCCGAATCGCAGTACTCTAACCCCTGTTACTTGGTAGGTTGTATGGTTTAGATCTCGTTATTACAGCATGTGAGGGGGTGCTGTATCTCCATGAAAGGTTCTGTAAGCTATGACCGTACTGTAAATAAGTTCGAATTCCAATATTGCGTTGAATTTTTATTTACTAAAGCATAATTTACAGTATGGCAGATCACGAAAAGAACTTTGAGCAACCAAATCCTCATGAAAAAACTCTGTTTCGGAAAGTTGAGCAAGATGCACGAGTGGGTCTTTGGAAGGAGCGTAAAGAGCATCTTCGCGAACTTTACCAGCTTAGTGATGCAGAGGTTAATGTTTTGGAAAAAATGGCGATGCTCGAAACGCCGAACTGGACAATTACGTATGAGGAGGAGGACCATCACTTGCTTGAAGGGCATACATGGTTGCGAAAGAAGAGTGGTGTTGACTTTGAGTCTCTCCAAGATCGCGGACTTTTGGAGCAACCGCGTGTTAACGGGGATGTTCGTCAGAGGATCTATCATCGTGAATTTTGGAACTTAACAACCGAAGCTAGGGACTTGGTCGACACGACGAAAGTCGGATCAGGAGTGGGCGACCTCAACGAATCGATTGTCCACAGTTTGGGAGTCGCATTAATTGCACTCTATGGGAAGAATGTCGCAGAACAAGATGCCAAGACAACTTTTTCTATGGATACATATGTTCCGGATGAAGGAGTCGTCTATGACCTCCTCGCACGAGATTCGGAGACTGGTAAAGTTTTAACGAGTGCTGAAGTGGAGACAACCGTACCAGAATACTCTCGACTTCGGACTGAGGCCGCTAAACTCGCGTATCAACCAGGGCCAAGTGTCTGGGTATTCCCCAACCGCGATGTGCTTGTTCAAGTTATGAACACACTTCGTGATATTGGGATACTAAACCTTCCGCGGCCTCTTCCCCGGACCTTAGCATTGAATTCCACTGATTCAGTTCGTGGAATCCGCGAACGAATTCAGGCCGTTAATGACAGTGAAAAGGAATACGTCACTGATGTCGCGACATACGCGTACCTAGCTGACGAATTGAAAGACATCCAACCAGAATTCTTCTACAGCAATTCTTAGTTGGTATTGTCGAGAGGTAGTCAACATCTCCTACGAGAGTTGGAGGAGTAAAGTGGATGCTGAATAAGCCCTCTCAGTCCCTTTACTGTCGGATTTGTATTTTCCGATGATGGTAGATTCCAAGACGATATAGAACGATATTGGAGGGTGTCGTAGAACTATTTACAAGGGGTTGTTTTCACCGTAGAACTGACTGAATGCGCTGATAAGTAGAGCTGCAAACATCTCACCGACGTACTTTATCGGAGTTCGGGCGGAGTATAAGATCTAGCCTTACAATCGGGATATACTTCGTTGACTAATTCGATTTCGTGTTCATCGAGTTCGAGGTCTTCCACTGATCTCTCTCGGATTTCGGAAAGGCGATCATGATATTCTTGTCCGAATTTTTCCTTGACGCATCGGAGACTGATTGCTGCCAATTTCTCAAAGTGTTCGGTCATCCTTCGTCAATTATCTATGCCTGCTGGTAACGTCTTAATCTATGCTGTTGAGTATTATACAACAGTTCTCAAGAAAGTTATTTCAAGATGGTACTGGATGGGTACTCCATTCTGTTGGCCTGTGTATTTATTATGTTGTGATTTCATAAAAATCATAGGAAAGATGACTCGGGAAAATGAAGAGGCTATCGAAAAAGTCCGCAAGGCTATCAAATTAGTCCAATCTGTTAGAGTGGTTGAGAGTGACACGTTGTCGGAATTGGATGATGATATTTTGGGTTCCGCCGTACGTGATATTTACGCCTCACGGAAATCTGAATTCCAGGATCTTGTAGAGCCAGGCCAGCGTAGACCAAAAGAAGTGCTGATTGAACCAGACTCAGATGGATTTGAGAACTTGAATCAAGCTTATAAATTGCTCAAAGAAGTTGAGGAAGATCAATCAAGCCTATCAACCGTCACACTTAGCCTCGATTTCAGACGTGCCCCGGTTGCAATCCGCAATATATATAAAAAATATTCAGAGGAAAGTTAGTTTTGCAGTAGAAAAATATTAATAAACAAATATTCTGTACTAAGAAGTAATTCTATTCGCTGTACTGAACGATTCAGGAGGTCAGAAAGTGGGTGTGTCGATCGTCTATGACACCCTCACCACGAAGGAAAAATACCCCAAATTCCGAGAGGGGATATTCAGGATACAGACCGTCGCTATCGCCCGGCGGTTTAATCCCCTAAAGAGACCAGCGTTCGATTAGTTCTTTAGCCAAGTCTTCCGTCCGCTGATCTATATCTTCACTCGTCCAATCATCATATCTTGATACTTCTTCTGCAATCTTCACATCTGAATTGCTGTAAGTTCTCTTTTTATCGGGGAATGACGTTTCCACTACAGAAGCATGGTCATTATCCAATAACAGAGTCAGATTTCCAAGCATATCTTTCTGCTGTTCGAATCGATCATCATCCAACTTTTCGCGCCACTCATAATAATCAGGGTTCCCGTACGTATTCCGAGGAGCGATGTGTTCAATATGAAGATTCTCGATCTCCATCTTCCATGGACCCCGACGCTCCTCTTCGATACTCACCAAGGCTAATAGCGTTCGAAAGTTCCAAGAGCCACGGATATTCATAGAGTTGGCTTTCAGATACTCTTCCATCTCTCCATCAGATGGAGTATATTCTTTGATGCAGTCACGGAGCGTTTGTCGAATGTCATTCTGGTCTTCTGTCTTTCTAACCTCCGCCGCTGTACCGTAAATCGCGTCCCGAGTATCTGCAGACGATGTTGAACTTAGTTCCATTCGCATAGCCAGGATTGACGCCAGTCTGAAGTTCTCCTTCAATAAGATATCGTCTTCAATATTATTGTAGATGGCGAGAGACAGTACCTCAGAGTGGGTTGAGGCAGAGTTTAGATATTGTAAATGGCGTATGGCGTCATCAGGTATATTCTGGCCCTCAACATCGTAACTGTTGCTGCTGATTTGTAGGTATATGTCAACTTGATCCTGGAACCACATCACGAAGTCATACACATCATCGTAGTTGTCCAGAACCTTCTCGAAGTTCCTATAAAGTTCGCTTTTATCCACCTGTCTTGGCGTAGGAACCTCAGAATTAATGAGAATCTGTGTCATTGGACGACGAATACGAAGCCGTCTCTGGAACCGAGGACCGCCCAAGTTGTCTTCCAGCAGATTATAGATGTGCCCCCACCGGCGGGTGATCTCCTTCGACTTCTCCAAGTCATCCATATCTTCCGCTGCCCCATGTATCCGAGCCTTGGCGAGAATCTGAGGCGAAACTTCCTTGCCCCTCTCATTCTGGGACTGGAAAATTGAATATGCGAGACTTGGGTCTGTGGCTACGGTTTCCACTACGCGGAGGTAATCACAGATATTGTTCAGCAACTCCTCCAGTTCCCGTTCCTCCAATCCATCGACTTCGCCAGAAAAGTAATCGTAAGCGTTCCGCACCCGCCCGTTAGCCTCTTCAACCTCGCCCCGCCAGAGCTTATTGAATTCCTCCTTCGCCTCCTCATCTGCAAGAAGAATCTTCGGCTCTGGATCGTCGCCTCTGTTAACCTCTAGAATATCTTCCAGACGAACATCATCCAGCCGCCCGTCTTCAGTCCCGAAGTGTGGCGTGTCACGGACTGCCATCATCAGAATGGAAATCGTAACCATCCGCTGCTGTCCGTCCACGATCTCGTAGAGACCTCCAGAATCCCGTTTGAGAAGAATAATATTTCCGAGGTAGTGCTGTTCCACTTGCTTACCAATTCGGTTTACGTCCGTCCATAAGTCCCGCCAGTGCTTTTTCTCCCACTCGTACCCTCGCTGATACTCAGGTACACGAAAAACTGCTCCTCGCTTCCCACCGAAAAGGTCTCTAACCTTCTTGTAACGAGCTTCCATAACACCAGCAAAAGAATTGATGACTAATAAAGCCAAAACATCAATTGGGTCAAAGCTGCAGTCACTGTAGTTCTCCCCGTGCCACACTGCTGAATATACGCCCTGTACTGACTGATTCGAGATGCCAGAAGATGTCTGGGCCAACAGTTCTGTCACACTCAGTCACAGACACAGTGCCGGTTACCCCGCGATCTCGTACCTCGAAAACTCGCTGGCCCCACACTCGGGACACTGATCCGTCTCGGGATCGACCGTGGCCCCGCACTGTCGACACTCGACCACCACCACAGTTCCGTCACCGGGCAGTAGGTGAGCGAAGACCCCACGGATACCCATATCTCGGACTACCGAGGCAACCGGGTTAGTCTTGGTGGACGATCAGATCCACCGGAAATCCGGTGCGTTCAGGGTGCAGACCCGCCGAAGATTTACCTTCGAGGGTGGCGGATTTCCATATGGAAGGGTTGTCACACGCTCCCCTTCCCCCCTTTGCATGAACAGTGACGCGTCGGAGCTTGGGCAGTGTCCGGAGTGCGGTGAGGGTATTTCGGAGGTTTGGCTTCTTGTCAAATACGAGAAAGACGACGGCACCGAGGGCGTGTGGGCGGAGTGTCCATCCTGCGAAGATGTGGTGGCTCCGGAATAGAGGTAGCCTGGTTAGTCAGTCCCAGCGCGGTCGGTCTGTTCAGGAGCCTCTATGCACTCTCCGAACTGAAGCGCACTGCGAATGTGGAAGTTTTTCTTTTCGGGACTGTCCGCTTCAAGAGCCTGTTTGAGATGGGTTTCCGCCTGCTTCTCAAGCGAAGGGCGGTCACTCATGACAGTCGATCTAGCACCCATTCTGGTTAGGTTTTTGCTTTTCGACTACAGTTCCGAGTCACCGAACACATTACTGGCGCAAATCACGTAGTCTCCTACATGACTTTTCGTCTCTCTGAAGACGAAATCCCCGACGAGCAACCCTACCGTGACCGCGAATTTCTATGGCATTGCTACCACAAGCGCAGACTGTCTTTCGGGAGATCGCCTTCGAGCTTGGTGTCAAGAAGAGCCGCGTCAGTGTCTACATGGAACGTCTCGGAGTGACCCGACCGTGGCGACACGAGGAAATTCTCCGCCGCCTACACGTCAAGCAAGCGCTGTTAGCGGACGAGATAGCGGCCCGCGACGAGATGGACTGTTCATCGACGACCGTCCGAAAATACCTCGCGGAGTATGGACTGATCGACGCCAATCCTGACACGATCTCATATGGGCGACTCGACGCGCTCGGGAGTGACAGCGCGAGTCCTCCGGCGTAGTGGGGTCCCTTCTATCCGTACATACCCTGAACAGAGTTGGGTAGCAGCGTACAGTTATGAGAACGTCACTTCGCAACATACTTGTGCGTCAACTCCTGACACGGGATGCGTCCAGCGTGGGTGTGGGTGACCCGTCGTCTCCAACCCCAATTGCCATCGACACCGTTCCCCCCGACCCCCCACATGAACGCTGTCGTCCAGTACGACGGTCGATCTACTCACCCCGTGGACGCTCGCCAACTGACGGCTCGGCCTGCCCGAAACGTTGACGGTGGAACTGCCCCCATTCACTACCGTCGGCCACTGTCCGGGCCGTTGGTTTTTGAGGATCGGAGAAAGGGTGTTATAGAAATCTCACAGGAATTAGTTCCAAGATCTTTGTTATAAATGAGCTGGTCAGTCGGTCTGCTTATCGTT
Source organism: Halosimplex halobium (assembly GCF_051414055.1). Classification (NCBI taxonomy): domain Archaea; kingdom Methanobacteriati; phylum Methanobacteriota; class Halobacteria; order Halobacteriales; family Haloarculaceae; genus Halosimplex; species Halosimplex halobium. The sequence goes on along the minus strand of NZ_JBLKNX010000016.1, from coordinate 30,160 downwards.
CAAAGAGTCCTTTTCGTCTCACACAGTCATTTGTGTAGACGAGACAGAGATAGAATATGAACCGTAGGGAGTTGCTTGTCGCTACCTGTGCATCGATGGCCGGACTTGCTGGCTGTTCAAATGATGCAACGGGGCCGGGGACTTCCACCATCACACCGACTCTACTCTCCAAGTACGATTGCCCACCACACGATTCATATTCAGGGGCCGCTGTCTGCTCACATACTGTCGAGACAGGGTCTGCGAGTGCCTATCTCCTCCCATCACAAACTACGGTGGACGCGTCAACAGGAACGGTTGAACTGACGCTTCACAACAAATCATCGACCGAACTGGAGTTCAACCTATACCAATGGTCCATAATGATGAAATCGTCCGCTGGATGGAACCCGATTGAGAAACGCTCATCTGGTAATGGACAATTGACGCTCTCGCCCGGTGAAACGCATACGTGGACTTTTAGAGAAGTCGTGGATTTCATCAACGAGGAAGCAACTGTGGACACAGGAACGTACACAGCAGGTATCAGCGTCCCAAACCCCGACGGTTCAGACTGGAGACGGTGTATCGCGCTATTTCGTCTCGTCTGAATTATCTACAGGCTATACCGACCGAAACCACATCGAAAAGTGGTTTCAATCTGTGGCCATGCGGATCGACCGCTTTCACTCGGTTTGGCGGGGCAGTCACTCAAGCACGAAACGGTGGCTGCGGTGGTTCAGGCACTACTACAACCGACATCGACCGAACCAGGCACTAGATGGCCGCACTCCTGCCGAGGAGGTGTTCAACTAGACAGTGCCCATAGACCCTCTAGAGAGGGTGATCCCGAGGCTTCTCTCGAACCCAACTCGCCGCCGTCGTCATACTGATAATATACCCTGAGTACTCGTCACGGTCTTGTCAGAGCGATAACTGTGTCTGAAGGGTGTGGGGGTTGGTTGACCCGGGAAACACCCTGAGGGACTCTTTGCGTTGTCAAGGTACATCCAGTTCGAGTGTATAGTTCGTGCTAGTCGTTTCACCGTCTAATCGTGTAGGCGGTTATCCGCTTCCACGTCTGGGTGCCTACTTGACCATCTGTCTAGTCGCCTATTCACCTACGCGTCTAGCCGTCTATTCGTGTGTTCGTCTAGTCGTTTTATCAGTTTGTTCTCATAGTTTCATCAGTGTTGTCGACATCGTTTTGAGTCCTGTCTACCCCCACTGTTTCCAGTCCAATTTCTCTGCATGATAGGGGTATCCTTGGGACAAAAACCCCGACCATGCAAGCGCGAAAACGGGTCATTGAGCGAGTTTCGAGCGTCGAGACTCGATGAGTGCGCGCGAAAAACGATATATCGATTGCTGTTACAAACCTCGCGAGAGGAAAACGGGTCACTGATGGAGTTTCACCCAGGTGAAACCCGCTCAGCGAGCTCTATCCGCTTTTGAACTTATAAGTAGAGCTATGCTCGTTACAAACCTCGCGAGAGAACCTCCGAGAGAAAATAGTGTTAGGCGACTATTCATCGGAATAGACGACTCGAGACGCCACTCATTTTCGTAACGACCGGGTCAAAGGGAGTGATCGACCGGGTAGTGCCTCGTCTGGCTCTATTCAAATACCGGGGACATCAATCGCGCCCTCCTGAAGCGCAAGCATCGAAAGTTTTGCAGCAACAGATGTACTGTACTGTTTCGCATCTTCGATATATTGCCGCAACCCTCCTTCATCACAGTCTTCGGACCTGTCGTTGGACGCTGGAAGTGGTTTGATTAAGTATCTGCATCGCTTGGACGCTGGTAAGATGGACCTGGTTCAGAGTGGAAATCGTGTACATAATATGGTTACTACGAACATATGAGCAAAGACGTCATCGAGGTCCGAGGGGCAGAGGAACACAACCTCAAGGACGTCGACGTTACGATCCCGCGGGAGCAGTTGACGGTCGTCACGGGGCTGTCGGGGTCGGGGAAGTCCTCGCTGGCGTTCGACACCGTCTACGCCGAGGGCCAGCGCCGCTACATCGAGTCGCTGTCGGCCTACGCCCGGAACTTCCTCGGACAGATGGACAAGCCGAAGGTCGAGAACGTCGAGGGGCTGTCGCCGGCGATCTCCATCGACCAGAAGAACGCCGCCAACAACCCCCGCTCGACGGTCGGCACCGTGACGGAACTCCACGACTACCTGCGCCTGCTCTACGCCCGGGTCGGCACGCCCCACTGCCCGGAGTGCGGCCGCGAGGTCGGCGAGCAGTCCGCCCAGCACATGGTCGACCGCGCCCTCGAACTCCCGGAGGGCACCCGCGCGAAGGTCCTCGCGCCGGTCGTCCGCGACCAGAAGGGCGCCTTCGAGGACCTCTTCGACGACCTCGTCGCCGAGGGGTACGCCCGCGTCGAGGTCGACGGCGAGCAGCACGACCTCTCGCTGGACCGGCCGGATCTGGACGAGAACTACGACCACACCATCGACGTGGTGGTCGACCGCGTCGAGGTCGGCCCGGAGCACCGCTCCCGAATTACGGACTCCGTCGAGACGGCGCTCGAGGAGAGCGACGGCATCATCAAGGTCGTCGTCCCCGACCCGCCCGAGGACGTGGAACTGGGCGGCGCGGAGGCCCGCTCGGTCGGGGACCTGGGCGCCGACGGCGCGAGCGACGGTGACGACGGCGACGAGAACGACGCGGCCGACGACCGCCTCGTCGTCGAGTTCTCGGAGGACCTGGCCTGCACGCACTGCAACGTCGACATCAGCGAGATCGAGACCCGCTCGTTCTCGTTCAACAGCCCCTACGGCGCCTGTCCCGAATGTGAGGGCCTCGGCGAGACCAAGGAGGTCAGCGAGGATCTCGTCATTCAGGACCCTTCGAAGCCGCTGAAACACGTCTTCGAGCCCTGGAGCTACGACCGGACCTACTACTCGCGGCAGCTGGACAACGTCGCCGAACACTTCGGGGTCTCCCTCGATACGCCGTTCGAGGAACTCGACCCCGAGATCCGGCGGCAGTTCCTCTACGGCACGGACTCGCGGGTCCACTTCGAGTGGCGCACCAAGAACGGCACTCGCGAGAAGACCGAGCGTTTCGAAGGTGTGATCCCCAATCTGGAGCGCCGCCACGTCGAGACCGACTCCGACCGCGCCCGCGAGCACATCGAGGAGTACATGGCCACGACGACCTGCCCCGAGTGCGAGGGCACCCGCCTGAAGGCCGAGTCCCGTGCGGTGCTCGTGGACGGGACCGCCATCACCGAGGTGAACCAGCTCTCGATCGGCGACGCCCTGGAACACTTCGAGGACCTCGAACGCAACCTCGGCCCCCGCGACACGAAGATCGCCGAGGAGATCCTGAAAGAGATCCGCGCCCGCCTCGGGTTCATGTGCGAGGTCGGCCTTGACTACCTGACCCTGGATCGGGAGGCCGCGACGCTCTCCGGCGGCGAGAGCCAGCGCATCCGCCTGGCCACGCAGATCGGGAGCGGCCTCGTCGGCGTGCTCTACGTCCTCGACGAGCCCTCCATCGGGCTGCACCAGCGCGACAACGACCGCCTGCTCAACACCCTGGAGGAACTGCGGGACCTCGGGAACACCCTGCTCGTCGTCGAGCACGACACCGAGACGATGCGCCGGGCCGACAACATCATCGACATGGGGCCCGGGCCCGGCAAGCGCGGCGGCGAGATCGTCGTCAACGGCGACTACGACGAGGTGCTCGACACCGAGGAGAGCGTCACCGGCGAGTACCTCTCCGGCGAGAAGGCGATCCCCGTCCCCGCCGAGCGCCGCGACCCCGACGGCACCATCACCATCGAGGGCGCCCGCCAGCACAATCTGAAGGACCTCGACGTGGACCTGCCGGTCGGCTGCTTCACGGCGATCACGGGCGTGTCGGGCTCCGGCAAGTCCACGCTGATGCACGACGTGCTCTACAAGGCGCTGGCCCGCGAGATGCACGGCAACTCCGACGTGAACCCCGGCGAGCACGACGGGCTCTCCGGTCTCGACGCCATCGAGACGGTGCGGCTGATCGACCAGTCGCCCATCGGCCGCACGCCGCGGTCGAACCCCGCGACCTACACCGACGTGTTCGACCACATCCGCGAGCTGTTCGCCGAGACGGACCTGGCCAACCAGCGCGGCTACCAGAAGGGCCGGTTCTCGTTCAACGTCAAGGGCGGCCGCTGCGAGGAGTGTGGCGGCCAGGGCACCGTCACCATCGAGATGAACTTCCTCTCGGACGTGCAGGTGCCCTGCGAGGAGTGCGGCGGCGCCCGCTACAACCGCGAGACGCTCGACGTGACCTACAAGGACGCCACCATCGCCGACGTGCTCGACATGAGCATCGACGAGGCCTACGACTTCTTCGAGGGCCACAGCCAGATCCGCCGCCGCCTGAAGCTCCTGAAGGACGTGGGCCTGGGCTACATGCAGCTCGGCCAGCCCTCGACCACCCTCTCCGGCGGGGAGGCCCAGCGCGTCAAACTCGCCGAGGAGCTCGGCAAGAAAGACTCCGGCGAGACGCTGTACCTGCTCGACGAGCCGACCACGGGGCTGCACCCCCACGACGAGCGCAAGCTCATCGACGTGCTCCACCGCCTGACCGACGACGGCAACACGGTGGTCGTCATCGAACACGAGCTCGACCTCGTGAAGAACGCCGACCACATCGTCGACCTGGGTCCCGAGGGCGGCGAGGCCGGCGGCCGGCTCGTCGCCGAGGGCACCCCCGAGGAGGTGGCTCGGACCGAGGGCTCGTACACCGGGAAGTACCTCCGGGACCTGCTGCCCGAGGTCGACCTCGAGGGTCCGCGCGGCGACCGCGTCGTCACCGCCGACGCCGACGGCGAAGCGGAGACGGCACCGCGGGCCGACGACGACTGACGCTCACTCGTCGCTCGCGTCGTCGATCAGCCGTTCCGCCCGGCGGACGAGGGTCGCGCTCAGGCGCGCGCCGACCTCGTCCATCGCGTAAACCAGGTCCTTCGCTTCCGCATCGCCGATCTCGCCGCGCTCGACGGCACGTATCACGACACCGAGCGACCCGGACACCGGGACCGAGAGCGCCTTGCAGGTCTGCCGGAGCGGTCTGTCGTCGGTCACCGCGACCACCGATTCGCCGGTAGCCATGGCGTGAGCAAGCAGTCCTACGTCACCCGACTCACCGTCGACACCGAGATGCGTCCGCGCCGATTCCAGGCGGTCGTCGGCGCGTTCGACGCGGATCGAACTGTCCTCCCGGTATCCGGCGAGCGCTGCTCGCGACCGATCGTCGGCGAGTTCCTCGGCGACTCGCTCGGGAACCACGCCGGTTCCTTCCATCCCGACCAGCAGGTCGACGGCGTCGACCGCTGCCAGCGTGATGAAGACACTCGCATCGACGAGGAGTGTCCGTTCTCCGTCGTCCTCACCACGCTCCGGGCTCATCGCAGCGCGTCCACGTCTCCGGCCAGGTCGGCCTCGTCGTAGTTCGAGAGGACGCCGCGCTCGTTGGCTTCGGCCATCATCTCCGCGATGGGCAGGTCCGCAAGGTCGGCCGCGCCACGCATCCCGACCTCCCCTTCCCGGTACCGCTGGAGCGCCAGGCGGATCAACTCCTCCCGTGCCCCGCGACGCACGGCCTTCCGGATCACGTCGCTCCGGCTCTCCCCGCTCGCGTCGGCCAGCCGCTCCACCAGATCGAGCTCGTCGTCACTCATGCGCGTCGTGACGTTCTCCATGTGTGTTGCAACGCGTTACAGTGCAATAGGTCCGTCGCACGGACGAACGTGGTCCCCCGATCCGACAAAAACGTTCGCGACCGGACTGATATCAGATCTGAGACCTGCGCGGACAGCTATAACTGCTGACAGACGAGTGACCCGCTCGTCATGGGACTCGCACGAGCGGGCGCGGTCGTTTCGGGGCTCGCGGGCGTCGGGTTCGGGCTGCTTGGGCGGTTGCTCCCGCCACCCGGCCCGTACAGCCCGCGGCCGGACTGGGTGACGACGCTCTCGGGGCTGGCCGTCCCGCTGGTCGCCCTCGCGGTCGTCCTCTACCTCTACGACCGCGGGGCGGTCGGGCGACTGCTCGGCGGGCGCGGCGACGGCGTCGGCGGCCTGCTGGGCGGGTCGGGAACCGTCCCGCTGAACCGCTACGAGATCATCGAGGCGACCAACTGGAAGCGACTCAACTGGATCCGGCTGCGGCGGTCGCTGGGCGTCGCGCTGACCGTCGCGGGGACGGTCGCGCTGATCGTCTCGGTCGCCTTCGGGGACGCCGAGGGCCTGAGCGGCGAGTTCGGCGCCGCCATGACCGCGCTGTGGTTCGGCGCGATCCTGCTGGGGCTGGCGGTCGTGGCGACCTCCCGGACCGACGGCGAGGAGGTAGCGATGGACCACACCCACCGCGTGTCGGTCCGCATCCCCGATCTGTTCTCGCTGCACTCCTTCCACGTCCACCTCCGGCAGATCGCCGAGGACCTGGGCTACGTCCCGACGAACGACACCTCACCCGGCCGGGGCGGCGCCGCGGCCGCCTTCGACGAGGAGGTGTACCTCTCGAAAGGCGGGTTCAAGGTCCGCAAGCGCCCGTTCGAGTCGTCGCTGAGTCCGCTGCCCGAGGGGTCGCCGATGGCGGAGGTAATCAACCTCACGACCGCCAGCCTGTCGCTGGTCGCCGTCGGCGTCTCGCTGCTCGTGACCGGCCCGCGGGTCGCCGGCGCTCCCCTGCTGCTGGTCGGCGCCGTCGCCTTCCTCTACGACTACGTCCGGCGGACCCGCCAGTGGGCGGAGCTCTACTGTATCGAGGAGGGAACCGTCTACACGCCGACGGCGGCGGTCCACGACGGCGAACCGCCCGGTGAGGGCGTCGTCCACCACGAGCCGGCCGTCTCGGCCGCCGAGTCCTCGACGGAACTGCTCGTCACGCTCGGCGCCAAACACTCGGTGTACTTCGAGGGCGACCGCCTCGAAGCCGACTTCGAGGCGCTCGTCGAGCGGCTCGACGACGTGGCCGCCGAGAACAGTTACACCGTCGTCGACGAACCGACCCGCGAACGCGTGAGCGCCCGGACGAATGGCCGCTGACCCCGACCCCGCGGACGAGTCCGACGACTACCCAGTCGATCCCGCGGACCTGAGCGGCGCCAGCGACGCGGACCTGGCCGCCCTCGTCGCCGACGCCTGGGCCGCCGAGGGCTACCGGACGACCGTGAAGGAACACGGCTCGCACGTCTTCGTCTTCGCGAAAGAGCGGGTCGACGGCGGGATTCGGGGCGAGATCGTCTGGGTCGCCGGCGAGCGAGCGGTCGAGTCCGCGCAGCTGGAGCAGCTCCGCGCGCTCGCCGAGAAGACCGGCGCCGACTCGGCGGCCTGCCTGACCGTCGGCTCCGGCGGCGTCGCGGAGTCGGCTGCCGCGACCCACGACGTGACCCCGCTCGACGGCGACGACCTCCGTGCGAAACTCGGGGTCGACGAGAGCACTGACCCCGGCCCAGCCTCGGACACGCCGGCGGACGACCTGTCGGTCGGCTCCGGGGAGGGCGACGGCGGGTCGGGCGGACTGGGAGACCTGGACGCACCGGGGGACGGCGACCCGTCGTCGTCCGGTGAGGGCGGCCTGGCCGCGCCCGGCGACGGGCTGGGATCGCCGGACGGCGACGAGATCGGCGGCGCCGCCGACGGCCCAGCTCCGGGAGCGGACGACGACAGCGGGGAGCCGGATCTGGGCGGGGACGATGCCGCCACCGGCCTCGACGGTCTCGGCGGTGTCGACGACGGTTCGGCCGGCGCTGCCGTCGACGACGGTCCGACGGGCGCGGATACCGACGACGGCTCGACCGGAGCGGCCGTCGACTCTCCCGAGGGTGACGCGGGCGGGTTGGGGATGACCCGGCGCCGTCTCGACGCGTGGGACGGACAGACGACGGGCGAGGACGCGGGGCGGCCGCCGTTCGACGGGCTCTGGGCGGCGGTGACCCGCGGCGACGCCGTCGAGACGGTCGCGGACCTGTCGGTATGGGACGGGACCTCGCGCTGATCGCGGGTACGACGCCGGCTTCGATACCCGCTCGAATCGCCGGCGAAACGCCGGAGCGCGAGTCTCGCATTCGACTCCAGTCCGGTGAAATCGATTTCAGCGAGCAGTCAAGTGTCTCCCGCCTCTCCGTCCGGTATGAGCGACACCACCGCCTACGCCGCCCTCGACGACCGCGTGCTCGTCGTCCGCGGCGGGGGAGACGACCCGACGGCCGACGGGTCCGATCCGAGTGCGACCGACGACTGGACCGCCGACGAACGCCTCGTCGGCCGCGGCTGCCGGTGCGTCGCCGCGAGTCCCGACGAGCCTGACCGGGCGTTCGTCGGCACCGTCGAGTCGGGGATCCACCGCAGCGCCGACGGCGGCGACACCTGGGAACGGGTCGCCCCCGATATCGACGACCGCGTTACTGCGCTGGCGGTCAGCCCGCACGACCCCGACACCGTGTGGGCCGGGACCGAACCCTCCGCCGTCTACCGCTCGACCGACGGTGGCGACTCGTGGGTCCCCCTGCCGCCGCTGACCGACCTCCCCTCGGAGTCGGAGTGGTCGTTCCCGCCGCGACCGCACACCCACCACGTCCGCTGGCTGGAACCGGACCCGCACGACCCCGGGCGGCTGTACGTCGCCATCGAGGCCGGGGCACTCGTGCGGACCGACGAGGCGCTCGCGGCTACGGCGGCCGAGAGCGCGGACGGCACCGAGACCTGGCAGGACCGGACCGAGGGCGCCCGCTACGACAACCACACGCTCGCCACACATCCCGAGCGCGAGGGGCGGGTGTACACCGCCGCCGGCGACGGCTACGCCCGGTCCGAGGACGGCGGGGACACCTGGGTATACCCCCAGGAAGGGCCCGACCACCGGTACGTCTGGGGGCTGGCCGTCCCGCGCTCGGACCCGGATACCGTCGTCGTCTCCGCCGCGGGCGGCGCCCGGAGCGCCCACCGGGTCTCGACCGCCGAGGCGTACGTCTACCGGACGACGAACGCGGGACCGGGCGGCGACGACACCACCGGCCCGGCGGCGTCGGCCGAGTGGGGCCTCGCGATGGACGGCCTGCCCGACCCCGAAGGGACGGTCCGGTCACTCCTCGCCGCGGCCGGCGGTTCGGTCCTGTTCGCGCTGAACAATCGCGGACTCTACCGCTCGGCCGACGCCGGCGCCTCGTGGGAGCGGATTTCGCTGGAGTGGCCCGACGCCTACGAGTCACAGACGCCACACGGGCTGGCCGTGGTCTGACCGCCGAGCGAGCGAAGCGACTGACCGGTTGAGGCCCGCTTCGCCCGCTGATCACAGCGCCGCCCCGACGCCGTAGACGGCCATCGTCGCCACGACCGCCGCGGCCGCCGAGACGGCGACCACCTGGAACGCCCTGATCCGGTCCTGTTTCACCGCCTCCTCATCGCCGACGGACCCGCTGTCGCCGCCCGACCCGGAGAGGTCGTAGCGGGCCAGCGCACCGAAGCCCGCACAGAAGCCCATCCGGTCCTGGACGACGCCCATGAACCCGCCGAACAGGAGCGGGAACGACCCGAGCAGCAGGCCGGCGGGTCGCCCCGTCCCGACGACGAAGCCGACGTAGGCCGCCGCGGCGAGGAAGGAGACCGCGCCCAGCGCGCGCCGCTTGCGCTGCTCGTCGCGCCCGATGTTGCAGACGCCCGGCTGATACTCGCTCATGGCGGTGACTGGCACCGGTCCGACATAAGGCCACCAGCAAACAGCGTCGGTACGGACCGCGGGACCGACCGCCGTCGCCCGCGAACTCCGGACTGAAAGATATTTCATCGCGACACGCCACGGGGCGTGTATGCACGATTTCGTCGTCGTGGGCTGTGGGCCCGCCGGCTCGCGGTTCGCCCGCCGCGCCGCCGAGCGGGGTCACGACGTGCTCGCCTTCGAGCAGGGCGAGGTCGGGAAACCCCTCGCCTGTTCGGGCCACGTCTCCACCGACATCTGGGAGTACACCCCCGAGGGCGCCCGCGACCGCCTCCTGCAGAACGTCGTCTACGGCGCCCGCTTCCACCTCGGCGGCCCGCGCGGCGACCCGCCGGGCGACCCCCGGTCGAACGGTCACGCCCCGGGAGACCGAAACGTGGCCGGCGACGACGGACACGGCTCGGACGGCCGCGACGGCGACTTCCCGGCCCGCACGTACCCCTTCTACAAGGACGAGGGGGTGTCGAACGTCATCGACCGGGTGGGGCTCGACCGGGAACTCGCCGACGCCGCCCGGGAGGCGGGCGTCGACCTCCGGGAGGACCACACCGTCGTCGGCGTCACCGAACACCGCGACCGCGTCGAACTCGAAGTCCGGGGCCCCGAGGGCGTCGAGACCCACGAGGCGCGGATGGTCGCGGGCTGCGACGGCCCGAAATCGCGAGTCCGGCGCGAACTGGACATGCCCGAACCCGACGAACTCCTCCACGGCGTGCTCGGGTTCTCCGACGAGGACGACGCCTCCGATTTCGTCGACGTGCACCTCACCGTCCCCGACTTCTTCGCCTGGCGCATCCCCCGCGGAGAGGCGGGCGTCGAGTACGGCCTCGCGACGCCGCCGAGCGCGGACGTGCGCGACCGCTTCGACCGGTTCACCGCCGACTACGGCGTCGAGACCGACCACCGCTGTTCCGGCCTGATCCCCGTCGGCCCGCCCGACTCGGTGACGAACCGCCGGGCGTTTCTGGTCGGCGACGCCGCCGCCCAGACCAAGCCGTTCACCGGCGGCGGCATCCTCTACGGGATGACGGCCGCCGACCACGCCGCCCGGCAGGTCGACCCCCGCGACCCCGCGACGCTGGCCGCCTACGAGCGCGCGTGGCGCGACGACCTCGAACGGGAGATCGAACTGGGCCACTGGATCCGCCGGGCCTACTCGCTGCCCGAACCCGTCCAGCGGGTCGGCCTCCGGGCGTTCTCCGGGGAGATCGGCGTCCACATGGACCGGCCGACCACCGTCTTCTCGCTCGACCAGATCCGGTCGCTGCTACGCGGGTGAGGGCCGCGATGCGCTCCGTTCCGGGCTGGTATCCTCTCACGCGGTGACGTTTTCGAACGTGTACTCCATGACCGCCGACAGAACGTGCCAGCCCGGAAACGATTTATCCGGGGCGTGTGAACATCTGACAATGGCGGTGGTGGAGTGGGAGAGAGTTTCATCGCGGAGGTCGTCGTCGATCACGCCGACCTGCCGTTGACGCCGACCGTTCGAACGGTCTCGGACGCGACCGTCCGGGTCGAGTCCCAACCGTTCTCGGCGTTCGAGCACCCGGTGTTCTTCTACGCGGTCTCCGAGACGGACTTCGCGTCGTTCGAGGCGGCGCTCGACGCCGACCCGACGGTCGCGGAGTGGCGTGCGACCGTGACGTTCTCGGACCAGCGCGTCTACCAGGTCGTCCCGGGGCCGGACGCGAAGTTCACGACCCCGAAGATCGCGTCGCTGGGTGTGCAGGTACTCTCGCTGGAGAGCGCCGACCGCGGCTGGCGGTTCCGCCTGCTGGCGCCCGAGCGGGATCGACTCGGCGAGTACTGGGAGTACTGTCGCGAGGAGGGGGTCCAGTTCGACCTCCGGAAGCTCTACCGCTCCGGGCCGCAGGCCGTCGAGAGCGGGAGACGCGGCGTCCGCTCGCGGCTCACCGAGCGCCAGCTGGAGGTCGCGCGGACTGCCGCCCGGATGGGGTACTACGACACCGACGGCGCGAGCGCGCAGGCAGTCGCCGACGAACTGGGCATCTCCCGCTCGACGCTCTCGACGCACCTCCGCCGGATCGTCGGCAAACTCTTCGACTCGCTGTTCGCCCCGGCCTGACCCGCCGTCGCGGCCGGTCGGCACCGGTACAAAAAGGACCGCAGTATTCGACGCCAGGTTGGTCGGCGGCGAGCCGGTAGGAACGCAGGATGACAGCAACCACAGTCTGCCGACCGGACAGCCCCGAATCACCCAGCGCCGCCGTCGTCCGGCGGGTGGCCGACCGTGAAGGCGTCGACCCGGGCGAACTCGCGACGCCGCTCTACTCGGTGGTCGACCCCGAGGCGCTCGACGCGCTGTTCCGCCCGGGCGACGCCGATGCCCTGGCGGCGCGGGGCGCCGTCCACTTCGAGTACCTCGGCTACGAGGTCCGCGTCGACGCCGACGGCGACGTGGCCGTCACGCCGGCCTGACCGTCCGCTTCTCGGCTGCTCGTTGGCAGTCCCGGTCCCCAAAACGCCCTGGCCGCGGCGGTCCGGTTCGGCTATCTCCGTCACAATCCTGATATGAGGTCGTTCCTAACTCCCTGCCATGGAACTCGACCTGCCGAAGACGGCTGCCGCGTTCGTCGTCCTGATCGCGGTCGGCCTGGGCGGACTGATCGGCGCGCCGATCCCGATGGGCACCGACACGATCCTGATGATGGTCGCTCCCTCGATGGTCGTCTTCGGGCTGATCTGCCTGGCGATCGGCGTCGCCCACGGGCAGTACCGGGCCGGCGCGGCGCGGTGAGGGGACGGGCGTCGCGACCGATCGCGCCCCCCAAGCGCCGTTCTCCGCTCCGCAAGACGTAACCCGCCACCGGCCCCACGTCGGGGCAATGACGGTCATCGAGTCGGTCCACGAGGACCACGGCGCGACGTTCGAGCAGCGGGGCGACCGCCGGGTGGTCGCCCACTACGGCCGCCCCGAGCGGTCCCACGTCGCCGTCCGCAACGTCGTCGGCGTCACCGAGCGGGGCTACGGCGTCCTCACCGTCGAGGGCGACGACCGCGTCGAGTTCGTCGACAACGCCGTCTCGAACCGCGTCCCGACGGAGGACGGCGAGGGCTGCTACGCCCTCCTGCTGGACCCGCAGGGAAAGATCGAGACGGACATGTACGTCTACAACGCCGCCGCCGGCGACCGCCTGCTGGTCTTCCTCCCGCCGACCGAGCACGAACGGGTCGCCGAGGACTGGCGCTCGAAGACGTTCATCCAGGACGTGGAGATAACGGACGCCTCCGACGACTTCGGCGTCTTCGGCGTCTACGGCCCCCAGGCGACCGAGAAGATCGCCAGCGTCCTCAACAAGGCCGGCTCCCCCGAGCGCCCCCTCTCGTTCGCCCGCGGGACGATGGCGGACGCCGGCGTCACCGTGATCCGCGACGACGGACTGGCAGGCGAGGAGGGCTACGAGGTGGTCTGCGCCACCGACGCGGCCGCCGAGGTGTTCGACACCCTCGAAAATCGCGGGAACGCGGCCGCCCCCTTCGGCTACCGCACCTGGGAGACGCTGACGCTGGAGGCCGGCACGCCCCTCTTCGAGTCCGAACTCGCCGGCCGGATCCCCAACGTCTGCGGCGTCCGCAACGCGCTGGACTTCGAGAAGGGCTGTTACGTCGGCCAGGAGGTCGTCTCCCGCGTCGAGAACCGCGGCCGGCCCAGCCAGCGGCTCGTGGGACTGGTCGTCGACCCCGACGCGAACGCGGAGAGCGAGACCGATCCCGTCCCCGACGCCGGCGCGGCGGTGTTCGCCGGCGACGCCGCCGTCGGCGAGGTGACCCGTGGGGCCGTCAGTCCGACCCGCGACGAACCGGTCGCGCTGGCCGCCGTCGACAGCGACGCGACTGCGGGCGACGGCACCGCCGACCTCGCCGTCCGCGTCGACGGCGCGGAACGCCCCGCCGAGCGGGTCGCCCTCCCGTTCGTCGATGGCAGCGACGACTCCGCGCGTCGACCGCGCTATCCCGACGCCGCGTAGCAGGCCCGGAGGCCATCTCCGGCCCGCCGGCCGCGCTATCCCGACGCCGGCTCCCGACCGGTCGAAGGCCGCTGTGAGTCGGCGTCGGCCGCCGTGGACCGGCGTCGCCGTCGCGGGCTGGCGTCGGCTGTCCCGGACCGGCATCGACCGTTCTCGTACGTGATACTGGCACGAAACGCTCAATATTCGTGGGGCGGAAGGGTGTCCTAACGCCGCCCATGTCGGAATCAGTCATCGCGGACTTCGTCGCCACCTTCAACTCGGAGGCCTCGGCCCGCGCCGAGCCGGTGAAGGGGCGGATCCTCCTCAGCGAGAAGCGGCTCGTCCTCGCCGGCGACGAGGGGAAGGTGACCATCCCCCTGTCTTCCATCTTCGACGTGGCCGTCGGCCAGGTGCCCGACGACCTGGGTGACTTCTTCGACTCGACGGTGACGGTCGCCTTCGAGAAGGGCGGGAACCGCATGGTCGCGGCCGTCGAGGCCGACGACGACAAGATCGAGAAGTTCACGACCGTCCTGTTCAAGGCCATCCTGAACGGGACCGACGTGACCGTCAAACACCCCGCCCGCGTCGGCGGGCGCGTCACCGACGAGTCGTTCGCCCCCGCGAAGCTGTATCTCAAGCCCGGTAGCGTCCGCTTTCGCCGCGCCGACGACACCGTCGACGTGGACCTCTCGACGGTCAGCGACTTCGAGCGAACCTCCCGCGAGATCAGCGGCACCGAGCGGTCGGTCCTGGCGGTCCGGCACCTCTCGGGCGGCGAGGCGACCCTCTCGCTGGCCGCGCTGGAGTCGCCGCGGAAGCTGTCGATCCTCGGCCGCTACCTCCGCCTGGAGTACAGCGACCTCGTGGCCGACCTCGAGGACGTGTCCCTCTCGGAGGAACAGGTCGAGCTCCTGGTGGCCGTCTACTCGACCGGGCCCGGCGTCTCGCTGGCGAACGTCCTCGACGTGGAGAGCAGCCAGCTGACGATGGTCCTCAACGACCTCCGGGCCGACGACCTCGTCGTCGACGGCGAGGACGGCCCCAGGCTCACTCCGAAGGGCCGCGTCGTCGTCTCCAACCACCTCGAAGACGTGAACGCGTAGCCGACCGGCGGCCGGGTCGAGTGGTCGCCGCGTCGGTCGTCCGGACCAGTTGCGCGCCGCGTCGGCCCCGGAACAGGCCCGTCAGTCGTCCCAGGGCTCGCCGCTCGCCAGGTCGACCCCGTGGTCGAGCTTCGACGACGGACAGATGTCCTCGACGACACACTCGTCGCAGTCGGGATTGCGTGCCGTACACACCTCGCGGCCGTGGCTGATCAGCAGGTGGGTGTACCACTTCCACTCGTCCTCCGGAACGACCGGCAACAGGTCCTCCTCGATGGCCTCGGGGCGCTCTTCCTCGGTGATCCCCAGCCGGCGGGAGAGCCGCTGGACGTGCGTGTCGACGACGATGCCCTCGACCAGGTCGTAGCCGTGCTGGAGGATGACGTTCGCCGTCTTTCGCCCCACTCCTTTCAGGTCGGTCAGCTCCTCCATCGTGTCAGGCACCTCCCCGTCGTGCTCGTCGATGATCGTCTGCGCGGAGGACTTGAGGTAGTCGGCCTTGCTGTTGTGGTAGGTGATCGACCCGATGTCCTCGGAGAGTTCGTCCACGTCGGCCTCGGCGTAGTCCTCGGGGGACTGGTACTTCCCGAAGAGGGCTTCTGTCTCCTTGTTCACTCGCTCGTCGGTGCACTGCGCGGAGAGGACGACGGCGACGAGCAGTTCGAGGCGGTTCGAGAAGTTCAGCGAGATGGTGGCGTCGGGGTACTCCTCCCAGAGCCGTTCGATGACCTCCTCGGCCTGCTCGGTGCGCGAGGGGAGCGGCGTGCCCATTGTGGGCGATCCGTGGGCCGAATCGCGCTTGAGTGGTTCGGTCTGGATCCAGGCTACGCGTCGCGGGGGGCGGGTCGGGACCGCCGGCGCTCACTCCACGTAGGTGTACTTGCGCTCGCCCATCCGGCCCCAGCCGTCGAAGACGAACTCGGAGTCGGGCGTGGTGAACTGGTCCACGTCGGAGACGCCGGCCTCGGCGTCGTGGTTGTGCACGTCGTGGACGTCCTCGTACTCCTCGAAGGTCAGCTCGTAGCGGGCGGCCAGCTGGTCGTCCACGTCGAGGGCCTCGATCTCCGCCCCCCAGCCCGGCTGGACGGTCTCGGCGTGGATCTCCGCCTGGGCGCCCGACCCGTAGGAACCCACGAGCAGTCGCTCGCCGGTCAGGTCGGTGCCCTCCTCGTAGGCGGCTTTCAACCCGGAGAGCCGCGCGAGGTGGACCGAGCCGGTGTACCAGTTGCCGACCTCGCGGGAGATGGTCAGCGTGGGCTCGACGGTCTCGGCGTACCACTCGCGGTAGGTGTCGGTGTCGGTCAGCTCGTCGGTGTAGTCGGCGGCGGCCTCGCGGAACGCCTCCTCGCTGTCGAACGCCTCGCGGCGGGGCTGGCGGCCGATGTCCTCGGAGAGTCGCTCCTCGATCTCCGTGTCGCGGCTGAAGTGACGGAACGCCAGCGCGGCGGCCTTGCGGACCATCCCGGGGAAGGGGGTGTGGAACGGCCCGAGGACGTAGTCGTCGGGGTGGATGGTGTCCGCGACCGACTCGAAGTCCTCGATGGCCTCGCGCATCCGCGCGAGGTACACCTGCACCGAGCGCTTGCCGTCGACGCTCGGGAACTGCTGCTGGGGTTTGAGGAAGTCCGTCTCGTCGGCGCTGCCGTAGCCCTGCTCGGCCGACAGCTCGACCAGGTCGGGGTCCTCGCTGACCAGCAGCGCGACCGCGCCCGCGCCCTGCGTGGCCTCGCCGGGGTCGTCGCGGGCGTACAGCGCCGTATCGGTGGCGATCACCAGCGCCGAGCGGCCGCGGTTGCGCCCCGCGCGGATCCAGTTGTACGCGTCGTCCAGACTCTGGGTGCCCGAGATGCAGGCGAACTTCCGCTCGCCCTTGTTGGCGTGGTGGAAGTCGCCGTCGTAGACCTGTTCGAGACAGCCGGCGATGTACGTCGAGACCGGCTTGGAGTTGTCGAACGCCGACTCCGTCGCCACGTCGATGCGGCCGATGTCCTCGGGTTCGAGCCCCTTGCGCTCCATCAGGTCGTGGGCCGCGTTGGCCCCCATCGTCACGATGTCCTCGTACACGTCCGGGAACGAACTCCCGGTGAGGCCGAGCCCCTTGGTGTACTTGCCCGGGTCGTCGCCCTGCGCCGGGGCGAACGTCTCCGGCAGGTCCAGCCTGAGCTTCCCCGTCCGGATCTCGACGGCGTCGATACCGACCGATGTCATAGGCCCCACTTGCGCGCGACTGGTATAAGGGCCTGTCGACTAGCGTATCGACGACCGTCGAAGCGCGTGTCCGGCGAGTGCTACTGTGAGAAGTGCCACGGTGGCAGTCAGAACGACGCCATCGCCGTCCGCGGCGTCCGTCTGGTCGACTACTTCGACGATGGCTCCGTCGGCGTCGTAGACGGCGACCCCGACGCGGTACTGGGTGTTCGTGCCGTCTCCGGGCTTGAGATCCACGTTTTTCCCGGACCGACTCGTCTCGTCGCGGAACCCCGTTGCCCCGTTGCCGTTGAGATTGAGGGCGAACAACCGGACCTGACTGAAGCTTCCCGAGCCGGAGACTGTGTAGCTATATCGGTACCACACATTGTTATTGTTCACCTTCGATCGGTCTTCGATAGTCACGCTGTCGAGACTCGCGCTGTTGGACTCCGAAAGGTCCGCGTTTTGGCTCGTCGGGTTGCGAGCATCCGCGGTGTCGGTGATGGTCTTGCTGGCCGCGACGTACTCGTTGCCCTGGTCGTCAGTATAGATGACGTCGAGCGTTATGTCGAACTGTTCGCCGTTTCCGGATTCTGGTTGGTAGCCGAGACTGCCGCGCGTCGCGGTACTCTGTCTGGTACCCGAAGGGTTCCCGTCGCTGGCGGCGAACGACACCTCAACACGCTCGTACGAGGAACTGGTGTCGCTCACGTCGTAGGAAGCGACGAAGTTGGGCTCGTTGTCTCGCCGGTCGCTGAAGTCGTCGACCCGGAACCCGAGCGTCGGCCCCTGACTGCTCGCCCCGGTCACGTTCGTGACGGTGACGTTGAGCGTGTCGCTCGCACCGCCACTGACCGCGTAGAGACGGACCGTTCCGTTCTCGCTCGCTGTCAGGGTTGTCTCGACCGTTCCGCTGTTGTCGGAGATGTCCGATTCCGACGAGAGCGTCCCTACCGTCCCGTTGTTGAGTGCGAAGTCGACGGTCGTCCCGTCCACCGTCGTGTTGTCGACACCGCCGGCGATATCCTCGACCACTGCCGAGAAGTCGAGCGTGTCGTCGGCGTCCGCTCCGACGTCCCACGTACAGTCCGAGGAGTCGCAGGGCGAGAGGTACGTGCCGGTTTCGGAGACTTCGGGTGAGTCCCACGTCACCGAGAACGGTGCTTTGCCGCCGCCGGAGGCGCCGTCGACCTGCGTGTTCTGGACTTCGACGACGGCCTCGACGTCCTCCGGGTCACCGGGATCGAACGACGGCGACGCGCCGTCGACCGTGGCGGTGAACTCGACGGGTACCTCCGTCGCCGCGTCGACGGACTTCGCCTCGAACCGGAAGGTGGCCCGCCCGTCCTCGCCCGTCGTCGTCTCGCTCGTCGCCAGCACCCCCGCCGACGGCACCGTCGACTCGCCGGTCACGTCCACCCCCGCGACGGGGTTGTTGTACGCGTCGCGCACCTCGACGGTCAGCCGGACCGCCCCCTCCTCGGGCACCGTCGAGCCGTCGGCCGCCACGTCGGTCATGTACGCCGCCGACGTGTCGGTCACCCGCGTCCCGACACCCGCCTTCGCCATCCGCAGTTCGTAGGTGCCCGGGACCAGCTCGACGACGAGCGTCCTGTAGCCGGGAACGCCGAGCGGCTCCGTCCGGACCGCGTCGTCGTCGTCGCTGATATTGCCCCCCTCGCTGGCACGCTGGTCGGCCAGCAGTTCCTCCCAGCGCTGCTCCGGCAACCGGGTCGCAATCCGCAACGTCACCCGTTCGCCCGGCTCGTTCCGAACGGCGACGGTCGTGCTCGACGCGCTGACCGGCCGCACGTCCACGGCGGTGCTACCGGACGACGACCGCCGGAGCGACCCGTTCAGCGCCACCAGCGAGATGGTCGACCCGTCGACCAGCGTCTGGTCGCTGCGCGCGATGGTCGCCCCCTCGAACGTGAAGTTGTCGTACAGCACCGTCGAATCGTACACCGTCCGCGGCGGCTGCCCGTACTCGTTGTAGCTCGGCCGATAGACCACCGACCCCGTCGAGTACGCCCGCGGCGACCCGCCGGTATCCCAGAAGTCGTCCGTCTCCTCGTCCAGCGCCTCGACGTTCGCCAGCGAGAACGACACGTCGCCGTCGGCGGTCCCCGCGGTCGACAGCGACCCCGACACCGGCGGCGGGTTCACCGCGAGCACCCGCGAGGGATAGGTCGTCCCCAGCTGGACCGACACCGCTCGACTCGCCGACTCGCCGAACGTCGACACCACCGCGTTCCGCAGGTCCAGCAGGTCGCTCTGGACCTGCTGGCTGTGGTCGAACTCGACCTGCTCGTTCTGCTGTGGGACGATCGTCGCCTGGTACAGCGACAGCAGGAGGATCAGCGCCGCGAAGATCAGGACCGCCCCGATCTGGATGGACTGGCCCCTGTCGTCCCACGGCTCCATGTCCCCGGACTACCGCCTCGGCGTGCAAAAACCTGTGTCCCCGATTTTCCACCCTGATAACTCCCACCGACGGGCCCGGGCTCGGCGGACGGCGGGCGCGTCACGACGGAGCGGGGACCCGCCGTGGACGGCCCGTTGTCGGCCGGCTACTCGTCGTCTTCTTCGACGACTTCGGGGTCTTTCATCGCCGTCTGGAGGCTGTCGAGCCCGTTGACCCACTGGACGACCAGCCCAGGTTCGACCTCCTCGGCGATGGAGGGGTCGAACTCCGCGCCGTCGATGACCAGCGTCCCCGCCTGGACGCAGTACGACAGCGCGGTGTCGAGGTCTTCCTCCGCTTCGGCGTCGGCCGCGGCGCCGACGTACTCGCCGATCTCGGCGTCCTCGGCGGTGCCGCCGACGATGAACTCCTCCGCGGAGTAGAAGACACAGACGAGCGAGGTCTGGACGCTGTCGACCAACATTAGCGCCTCCTCGTCGTCGAACGCCGGCTCGGCGAGGACGACCTCGCGCATCTCCTCGATCTCCGAGAGGGCCTCCTCCTCCTCGAGGATGCCCTCCTCGAAGTCGGAGACGACCTTGACCACGGCGATGGCCGTGTCGTCCTGCATGTTCCACAGCAGCTGCGCCGTGTCGTCGTCCTCCGGGTCCAGGTCCTCCTCGTCGATCCTGTCCAGCCAGTTCTGCCAGCGTTCGGGCGTGTAGTACTCCCCCGGCTGATTGCTCATACAACGTCGTTCGTCGCTCCGGTCATATGGCTTTCGACCCCATCTTTTTCCTGGAGGGGTTTCCTCGCGCGCCGCCGGCGCGCTGCGGGGAACCCCCCCAGCAAAAACATGGGTGAAAAAGGCCGCATCTCGGCCTTCGGCCTCGATGCGGTGAACCGGCGCCGGTGGCGCCGGATGCTCGTGGCGGGCCCGCCCTTCCCCGGGTTCTCGCGGTTACACCGCGAGGTCCGAGGGACCTCCGGTCCCTCGCTACGCGCGGCCCGCGCCGATGCGCGGGCACGCGCTCCCGGCCACCGCAACCGCACCGAAACTGTGCCGTACGGCCCGACTTCAGTACGGTTCTTCGTCCTCGTCGATATCGGCGTAGAAACGCAGCAAGCCGCACTCGGGACACATCAGCGTCGTCACGTCCTCGGTCTCACCCATCCCGAGTTTGCCGAGCAGTCCCTCGCGCTTCTCGCCGGTCCTGATGTGGGGGTTCCAGGCGTCACTCATGCCGAACTCGACGGACTCCATCGACACGCCGCAGTCGGGACAGCGGTGGTCGTCCATACTCCGGCGTTCCCGTCAGCGAGTGAAAAGATACCGGCTCACTCCAGCGTCGCCTCGGTGTCGATGCCGTAGACCGCGGCGGGCGTCTCGACGTGCGCGCGCTCGATGGCCTCGTCGTACCCCTCCTCGCGCAGCCAGCGCACCCGCGAGGGGACCGTTCCGACGCCCAGCACCGCGCCCGGCCGGTCCGGGTCGTCGATGTAGTCCGTCTCCATCATGAACGGCTCGTCCTCCTCGATCGCCAGTTCGAGTTCGTCCTTGTGGGAGATGACGCTCTTGGTGATCCCCCCCAGCCGGCCGCCGGCGTAGTGCTTGACGACGCGCTCCGGCGGGAGCCCCCGCGCCTCGGCCCACTCGGCGACCTCGGTGAAGTCCTCGCTGCTCTCGGCGTGGAGCTGGATGGCACAGCCCGTCTCCGCCGCGAGGTCGAACCCGTGTCGCATCACCTCGTTCGAGGCGTCCCAGACGGCGTCGCTCACGTCGTAGTGGGGGCGGCCGGACTTCAGCGCCAGCGCCGGCCCGTCGGCGACGTACTCGGCGGCAGTGTCCAGTCCCGTCTGCATCAGGTCCCGGGCTTCCTCGGGGTCGAGGCCGTCGTCGACGAGTTGCGAGACGAGCCCCGGGTGGACGCCCAGCACCGGCCAGGCCCGTCCCGGCAGTTCCTCGCTCGCGCGCTCGACCACGTCGACGGTCAGTTCGAACACCTCGCGGAAGTCCTCGGCGCCCTCCGGCAGGGAGTCGAGGAGGTGCCAGGACGGCTTGTTGACGACGAGCAGGTGCGTCCCGCCGCTGTCGGCGAACTCGCGGGCGGCGTCGACGCCGCGGCCGTGGACCGGGTCCAGGTGCATGTGGTCGTCGAGGACCGGGCCGTCGATCTCGGCGTTCATGTCCGGCCCTCCGGCGCGCGGTCGAAAAAACCGTTCGCTGTGGGACCGGCGCGGTGGCCGAATCCCCTACGCGCTCCCGTAGAGGCCGCAGAGGTTGCCGGTCACGTACACCTCGTTCTTGTCGGTGGTCTCGATACCGATGCCCAGCCGCGTGGCGTTGGCGTAGGAGAGGCGCTCGCGGAACACCCGGTTGGTCCGCCAGTCCTCGAAGATGGCTCGCGCGACCATCGACTCGTTCTCGTTGTACCGGGGGCCGCCCGGCCCGCGGTAGGTCACCCCGGCGTAGGTCTTGTCCAGCACCTCCAGGCGGTTGCGCGTCGGCGTCACGATGTACTGGTCGCCGCGCTTCTTGAACTTGCACGTCTCGAACAGCGCGTAATCGCGGTAGCGGCCGGCGCTGGAGCGGTTGTCGATCCGGTGGACCGTCTCGCCGAGGTCGGCCATGTCGACGCTGTGGGCCGTCGCCATCCGGTCTAACTTCCGGACGACCGTCCCGTCGGCGTGGCTGAACCGCGGGAGGTCCCGCTCGGCGCGCCAGTCGTTGATCAGCCGTCGGAGGTGGTTCTCGATCCGCTCGGTGTCGAACCGCCGGATCAGCATCGGCGTCCGCGTCGGCGTCGCGGTCGGTTCGGGCGTCACCGTCGGCGTCGCCGTCGCGGTCGGCGTCGGCACGGCCGTCGGAGTGGGGGTCGCTGTCGGGGTCGGCGTGGGCGTCAGCGCCGCAGTTACCGTGGCGGTGGCAGTCGGCCCGGCGGTCGGCGTGAGCGTCGGCGTCGGCGCGGGCGAGGGCGTCGGGGTGGGGGCGGTGTCGCCCGGGCCGGCGTCGGTCGGCGTCGCCGGGCCGCCGGGCGCGCCGCTCCCGCCGCCGACCGCGAACCCGACGAGCGCGCCGACGAGGAACACGCCGAACACGGACGCCGCGAGCACGCGCCCGTCGATCCGGAGCATGTCCGAGGATTCCCGCTCGCCCGGTTAAAGACTCGCCCCCGATTATCACGGGCTGAACGCGACCGGCCGAGACGCGCTCACAGGACCACTGCGAGCGCGTACCCAGCGAGGAGGCCGACCAGCAGCGCCGCGACCAGCCCGGCAACGAGCTTCCGACCGTCGACTCTGCGCATACCGGCCGGTGCGCCCCCGGCGAGTTAACTCTTGGCGAGCGGCGGGACGGCCCCGGGTCGCCCCGTCTCCACTCGGTCGCCGCTACAGCGTGATCGACTCGTGGGCGGTGTTGCGGAGCGCGTCCGAGCGGCCGTGTTCGCCGGGGGCGACGGCGATGGTCGCCAGCCCCCGCTCGGCGGCCGCCTCCAGCACCGGCTTGAAGTCCGTGTCCCGGGAGGCGACGACGAGCACGTCGATGGCCTCCTCGACGGTCGCCGCCGTCGCGTCGACGCCGAGTTTCACGTCCACGTCGCCGCTGGTCGTGACGACTTCGAACCCCCGCGCCTCCGCCGCCTGGATCAGCCCCGACGGCGCGTTCTCGTCGAGGTAGAGGCGACCGAAGGATAGCTGGCCGTACCGCTCGGCGGCCGACCGCACGTCGTCGAGGTCCACGTCGAACTCCTCGCGCAGGACGTTCGGCCCGTCGACGAACAACCCCACCCGCGGCTGGTCGTGGCCGCGCGCTTCCAGGTCCGCCCCGGTCCCGGTGTCCACTGCCGACCCCGGCCCGTCCGTGTCCGCCGACCCGTCGCCGAACAGCCGCCCCAGCAGGCTCATGCACCCGATTTCCCCGCCGTCGAGTATAGGCGTGACGTTTCGGGGAGTTGACCCCCCGTCGCGGCCGGCGCCGCTCGGCCGGGAGTCGTAACGGAGTTAACCGCCTCGGTCGATACCCGTGACAGATGCGAAGAACCGTCCTCCCCACGCTGTTCGTCGCGCTCCTGCTGGCGGTCCCGGTCGCCGGCGCCACCGGCGGCCTCGCGAGTACGGATCCCGGTGCGGGCGCCGCGCCCGGTGCCGGTCTCGCGACCGCCGGCCTCCAGGGGGCGTCGAACCCCTGCGTCGGCACGATCGAACGGACGCCCGAGCGGACGACCCTGTTCTCGATCCAGGGCGCCTACCAGGGCGAGAAGACCTCGGCGATGGTCGTCGGCGCCCGGCCGAACGGCTCCATCGTCGGCGTCCACAACGACACCGCGGCCGGCCGCTGGTGGAGCTACGACATCGACGTGCTCGACAACGGCAACATCCTCCAGGCGACGACGTACAACCGCGACACCCAGATCGAGGAGATCGACCCCGAGACGGGCGAGCACGTCTCGGTCCGCCACTTCGACGGCGTCTACGACACCCACGACGTGGACCTGATCAACGGCGACGAGTTGCTCATGAACGACATGAGCCAGGACGGCGAGGACCGCGTCCTGGTCTACAATCTCACCCAGGAGGCGATCACCTGGGAGTACTACTTCGCCAACTACACCGAACACTACCCGAAGTCCGGCGGCGGTGAGTTCGGCGGCGACTGGACCCACAACAACGACGTCGAGAAGGTCGGCGACGGCACGTTCATGGTCTCGGTCCGCAACTTCGACAAGGTCGTCGCCATCGACCGCGAGACGAAGGAGGTCGAGTGGACGCTCGGCAGCGACGACAACACCTCGATCCTCCACGAGCAGCACAACCCCGACTACCTCGAGAGCGAGGACGGCAACGCGACGGTCATCGTCGCCGACAGCCTCAACGACCGCGTGGTCGAGTACGAGCGCGAGGGCGACGAGTGGAACCGGACGTGGGTGCTGCGGGGCGGGAACCTCGACGAACCGCGGGACGCCGACCGCCTGCCCAACGGCAACACGCTGATCGCCGACCGGCGGGCCCACCGCATCGTCGAGGTGACGCCCGACGGCGAGGTCGTCTGGGAGGTGTACTCGCCGTACCAGCCCTACGACGTGGAGCGGGTCGGCACCGGCGACGAGTCCAGCGGCCCGACGATGGCCGACATCGGCGAGGGCGGCGTCGCCGAGCCGACCGGCAGCGCCGACTTCGACGCCGACGCCATCGCGGCCTGTTACGACTATCTCACCGGGTTCGAGAGCACCCGGCTGATCCCCGACGAGGACCTGGCGGCCATCGGCGCGTCGGGGACGGCGACGGCCGACGGCGGCACCGACGCGGCCGACGGGTCCGGCGGTGACGGAGCCGAGGGTGAGGGTGCCGACGGCGGCGACGGCGACGACACCGGGTCGAGATCGGGCGACGACAGCCTGCTCGGCACGACCACGTCAGGGTCGGGACCGACCCCGCTCGGCGCCGCCCTCGCGGTCGGCGCGGTCGCCGCGGCTCTCGCGGGAGCGCTCGTTCGGCGCCGGCGGAACTGAGTACCGGGGCCCCGACGAAAATCGGACGACCCGTCAGTCCTGCGCCACCGGCCCGTCGGGGGTCGGCGACTCGCTGCGGACGGCCTCGGGGCTGCCGTGGTTCGCCCACAGCAACAGCAGGCTGGGGAGGACGAACACGGCGACGACGAACGACAGCGACAGCGCGAGGACGACGAGCGTCCCGAAGCTCGTGATCTGGGGGTGGGGGTGGAGCAGCAGCGCGCTGAACGCACCGACGGAGGTGAGCGTGCTGCCCAGCAGCGCGCCGCCGGTGCCGGTCACCGCCGTCCGCAGCGCGCCGGTGACCGTCTGCCCGCGCTCCAGTTCCTGTGCGAAGCGGTCGCTGACGTGGATGTTGTAGTCGATGCCGAGCCCGACGACGAGGCTCAACAGGAGGGCGGTCAGCAGCGTCAGCGGGATCGACAGCAGGTACATCCCGCCGACGACCAGCGCCGTGACGAGGACGATGGGGACGACCGTCACCGCGCCGAGAGCGGCGCTGCCGGTCGCGACCCGGTAGACCAGCGTCAGCAGGACGCCGACCGCCGCGAGGGCGACGATCAGCGTCGTCAGGATGCTGTCGGCGGTCTGGCCCAGTTCGGCCTGGTTGAGCACCCCGTACCCGGCCGCGACGGCGTCGACGCCGTCGGCCGAGACGCCGCCGGCGACCGCCTGCATGGCCTCGGCCTGCTGGGCGATGGTCGCACCGCCCTCGATCGGGACGACGACGCGAAGCGACCGGTACTCGCCGTCCGTGCGCTCGACGACCTGACTCGCCCGGTCGGGCGCGGCGGCGAACAGCGCGTCGTAGACTTCGGTCACGTCACGGTCGGGGACACCGTCGCCGTCGGTGTCCGCATCGGCGAACGTCGCCGCGAACTCGTCGTTCCGTGCGGCGACCGACTCCATCACCGACAGCGGCGACCGGAGCGGGACCGAGTCCGCCCGCTGGAACACGGCGTCCTCCTCGGGGGCGCCGTCGTGGATCGTCCCGACGGCCGCCAGCGCCGCCGGCGAGGTCACGTCCCCGTCCAGCAGTATCTGCGAGCGACGGCGGGCGTCCTCCTCGGCCGCCCGGTAGTGGTCGTCGACGTAGCTGCTCTGCTCGTCGTACTCGCTGGTCTCCCAGCCCAGCGGCCCGGGGAGGTTCTGCTTCCACTCGGCGATCCCGTCGGTGTCCTGCTGGACCGACTGCCGGTCGAGGTCCGTCCACGCGACGGCGCCGGCCGACCCGGCGACCAGCACGAGGACGATCACGGCCGGCGCGGCCCGCTTGGCGAGGCGGACGCCGCCGGTGAGGAACGGTTCGAGCAGCCGCGTCTGCCCGAGCGGCTGCTTGCGCCGGTCGAGGCCGACCCGTTCGAGCAGGCCGTCGACGGTCACCTTCAGCGCCGGGACGAGCGTCAGCGAGACGACGAACGTCGAGACGACGCCCAGCGTGATGCCAATCGCGAGCTGCTCGATGATCGCGAACTCGTTGGTGACGTTCGACATGAACCCGACCGCGGCCGTCAGCGTCACCAGCCCGAGCGCGACCGCGACCGAGGAGAGCCCCCTGGCCATCGGCTCGCGGATGTTCTCACCCTCGCCGCGCTCCTCGCGGTAGCGCATGAACACGTGCAACCCGTAGTCGACGCTGAGCCCGACGATGAGCACGGGCCCGATGATCATCGTCATCCCCGCGGGGATCTGCATCCAGCCGAGGATGCCGAACATCCACAGCACCGAGAGGACGACGCCGGTGAACCCGACGACCACGTCCACCAGGTCCCGGTAGGAGAAGGCCAGCACCGCGAGGATGGCCAGCAGCGCGACCGGGACGATCAGCTCCATCGTCTGCTGGTTCATGTTGGCGTTCGACGCGGCGACCGCGTGCTCGCCGAGGGTGAAGTAGTCGGGGTCCTCGCGGTCGCCGGCGAGCTCGTACAGCGCCGCGGTCGCGGCCGCGCGCTGTTCGGCCGCGGTGTCGCCGGCGTCGGCGCTCTCGAACCGGAACAGCATCCGGCGGCTCTCGGCGGTCGCGGTGCCGGGCTCGTAGTCGTTGGGGAGCAGCGCGCCCGCGGCCGAGCCTGCGGAGAGCGTCTCCGCGACGAGCGACTCGACCTCGCTCGCGTCCGCCGACTCCAGGGCGGCTACCTGCTCGTCGAGGGAGGCGTCCCGGTCGCCGGCCGCGCGCATCGCGACGAGGTTCGCGACGCCGAACGGCTCGCGGTCGCCCAGCGCGGCGGCGACCGACTCGTTGTCCAGCGCCCGCTGCTGGAACTCCAGCGAGTCCAGCAGCGCGGCCTTCGAGAGGGCGTCGTCGCTCCGGACGTAAACCGGCGCGGGACTGACCGACGTGGCGTTGGACTCGCTGTCGTTCGTCCCGTAGTTCGACTGGATGTACTCCATGGCCTGTGCGACCTCGGTGTCGCCGACCGCCTCCGAGCCGTTCAGCTGGCTCTGGGTCTGGAGCTGGCCGATCCCGGCGACGACGCCGGCGGTCACCAGCAGCATGAGCAGGAGCACGACGAGGTTGTGCTCCGTGACGAACCGGAACGGGCGGTCGAGGCGGCTCACGGGACCACCTCCGCGGGTGCCTGTGATGCGCCGCCCGGCGGTTCGCCGGACGGGAGGGCGGTCGACCGTGCGGACAGTGCGGGAACCATCGCGTTCGACCCGACAGCCGGGATAGACATATAAAGGGGAACACAGTTTCAGGGTCGGAAACTGTGGGAAACCGACCGGCAACCGGCCGTACGCGGCGGATCGGTGAGCGGACCGGGCGGGCGCCGATCCGGGGCGTCGACCAGCGGGGCCCCCGACCTGCGGCCGTCGACCCAGACGGTCGCCGACTCGCGGGCCCGCCCAGCTGCAGCCCCGGGCGACAGCCGCGCGGCTCTCCGCGTCGACCGCTGTTTGATATAGCGGCTATCGATTGAGAGCGTCGGACGCCGGGGTCGACGGGGGAGGATCCGTCGAGGGTGAAACCCGTCGATGGGAGGGTAGCATCTGTCGGTGCGTGGCGGAGTTCGCGGGCGCGCACGCGAGCGCGACGGCAACAGTTACGTCGCTGGCAGGCGGGGATCGGGGTATGTCGCTCAGACAGCCGCCGCTCGCGGGATCGCACGAGGCGAGCGGCGCGACGCTCACCGAGTTCGGGGGCTGGGAGATGCCCGTCGAGTTCGATTCCATCCGGGCGGAACACGAGGCGGTCCGCGAGTCGGTCGGCCGGTTCGACGTGTCGCACATGGGCCAGCTGGCCGTCGCCGGGCCGGACGCCGACCGCCTCACCAACCGGCTGGTGACCAACGACGTGTCCGACCTCGACCCGGGCGAGGCGAACTACGCCGCGATCACCGACGACCGCGGCGTGATGCTCGACGACACCGTCGTCTCCCGCCCACCCGCCGACTGGTCGGTCGAGGCCGACTATCTGGTGGTCCCCAACGCCGGCCACGACGCCGAGATGGCCGACCGCTGGGTCGACCACCGCGACGCCTGGGGGCTCGACGCGACCGTCGAGAACCGCACGGAGTCGCTGGCGATGGTCGCGCTCCAGGGCCCCGACGCCCGGGACCTGCTCGCAGCGGAGACCGACGCCGACCTGGGGGACCTGGGGCGGTTCGAGACGACCGTCGGGTCGGTTGCCGGCGTCGAGACACTCGTCTCTCGGACGGGCTACACCGGCGAACCCGGGTACGAGCTGATCTACCCCTGGGACGAGGCCGAGACGGTCTGGTCGGCCCTGGACTGTCAGCGCTGCGGGCTCGGCGCCCGCGACACGCTCCGCCTGGAGATGGGCTTTCTCCTCTCGGGGCAGGACTTCGACCCCGACGAGAACCCACGCAACCCCTACGAGGCCGGTATCGAGTTCGCGGTCGACCTCGACAGCGAGTTCGTCGGCCGCGACGCGCTGGAGGGGGTCGACGTCGAGGGCGTCGACGAGAAACTCCGGGGGATCGAACTCGTCGACCGCGGCGTTCCCCGGGAGGGGTACCCCGTGGAGTCGACCGACGGCGAGCGCCTCGGGACGGTCACGAGCGGGACGATGAGCCCGACGCTCGGGAGGGGGATCGGCCTGGCGTACCTCCCGGTCGATGTCGGTCTCGACGAGCGGGTCCGCGTCTCGGTGCGGGGCGAACCGAAGAAAGCACGTACCACCGCGCCCCCATTCCTCGACAGATGAGCTTCGACGTTCCCGACGACCTGCGCTACCTCGACTCCCACGAGTGGGCACGGGTCGACGACGGCAGCGCGCGCATCGGCATCTCCGAGTTCGCCCAGGACGAGCTGGGCGACGTGGTCTTCGTCGACCTCCCCGACGAGGGCGAGGAAGTCGCGGCCGGCGAGGACTTCGGCGTCGTCGAGTCGATCAAGGCCGTCTCGGACATCTATGCGCCCGTCTCTGGCACCGTCACGGCCGTCAACGACGACCTGGCCGACCGCCCGGAACTGGTCAACGAGGATCCCTACGGCGACGGCTGGCTGATCGAGGTCGACCTCGACGACGAGTCCGAACTCGACGACCTGCTGTCGGCCGACGAGTACCGCGACCAGATCGCCTGACCGGCCTGTTTTCCTCGCCCGCGGTGTGCCCTGGCGTCCGACAGCGACGGCTCTCCGTGGTCCGAAGTGACCGGTGTAAACCGTCTGGCGCGATACCAAAGCCGCACGACGAACGACCACCGACGATGAGGGCGGCGGAGAAACGAGGGATCGCAGCTACCAGCGCCCGGGGGTGACCGATCGGTCGCCGCCGGGGCGTCGGCCGAGTCGTCCGCGCGGCGTCGCGGGTCGGCGCGGGCTGGCTGCTCTGGGTAGCTCCGGAACGGCCGCTGGAATGACAGTCGTTCGCCGGGGAGACACCGTTATTACCCGGTAGCGCTCACCCTCCGCATGGACCGAACGAAGGAAGGTGGGCCCTTGCCGCGGGACCGCGACGACGGACTGGACGACCCGCTCGCCCGGCTGGTCGTCCGGGCGCTGCTCGACGAGCCGGACGGCGAGCGCGGGATGGTACTGCTGGTCAACGAGGCCGCCCGGTTCAAGGCCGCCAGCGACGGCGAGACGATGGACGCGATCACCCTCGACACCGTCAGGGCGGAACTCGTCGAGGAGCGCATCCCGCCGATGGAGGCGGCCGGCATCGTGGCCTACGACGGGCGGTGTTCAGATAAGGCTGAAAAGTGAGGCGGTTCGTTTTCTGAGTGTTCTATGCCCGAAAACGACCGCCTCGGCGGATGTTTAGACGAGATCGACTTAGAGTTTGTTGAACGCGA